>NZ_MEFH01000028.1:0-10762 GCF_001725095.1 Sphingopyxis sp. SCN 67-31
ACGAGCATCAATGGTGGACGCGGCCATGCTGTGTTCGGCGCCGAGTATAACAAGAGCCGGGGCACCGGTGGTTGCTACACACGCGGCTTCTGCAACAACGAAGTGGGCGACCTGACGGGCACGCCGGGCGTGAATGGCCGGCCCGCGCACAACATCACCTATAATCTGCGCACCGCGACCCTGACCCCCGGCGGCCTCATCAGCGCCACCGTGAACGCCGCAGGCGTTCGCACGGCAGCGCGCGGCGGCCCGCTGAGCGGCATCCAGTTCGACGCCAGCGGTCAACCGACCGCCTTCACCTATGGCGCGAACGCCAATTCGCTGTTTCAGGAAGGGGGCAGCGGCGCGGGTCTCAACACCTTCTTCGACGACCCGCTGCTGCAAATCCCGGTTACACGCTATAATGGCTATGGCTATCTCGATTATGAGTTCTCGCCGGCCTTCACGGGCTTCGTCGAAGCAAGCTACGGACATGTGGCCGGCTATCCGCGCGGTCCGGAAATCCGCGACATCGGCTTTCCCGCTGCCGGTGACGTGATCAAGGTCGACAACCCATATCTGCCGACCTCCACCCGCAACATCATGATCGCCAACAACATGTCGGCGATCGTCCTCGGCAAGATCGGCAACGAATTCGGCAAGATGGACAGCGTGTCCGAGCGCGACGTCATGCGCGTGACGGCGGGCGGCAGCGGCGAGCTGGGTGGCAGCTGGAAATGGGACGCTCACGTCCAGTGGGGCGTGACGGACTATCACCAATCCACCATCAACAATCGCATCACCGCCAACTTCAACAAGGCGATCGATGCGGTGCGGAACACCAATGGCGACATCGTCTGCCGGGTGAACGCTGACGCGACCACGACCAACGACGATCCGGCCTGCCGGCCGCTCAACATCATCGGTACCACGAACTTCACACAGGAGGCCAAGGCCTATGCCTTCGGCGCTTCCAATCATTATTCGGAGTTCTCGCAGCTGGCTGGCGCAGCCAATATCCAGGGTGAACTGTTCGACATCGGCGCCGGTCCCGCCGCTATCGCCATGGGCGTCGAGGCGCGGCGCAACAAGCTGGACATTCAGGTCGATCCAATTTCCGCACGCAACGGCTTCTACGTCTATAACGCCACACCCTCGACCGGCAGCGTGACGGTGAAGGAAGGCTATATGGAGGCCGCGATCCCGCTGATGCGCGACAGCGCGTTCGGATCAAGCCTCGAGCTCAACGGCGCGGTGCGCTATGCCGACTACAGCACCAAGAGCCCGACCTCCCGTAACAATTTCAACGCCTGGACGTGGAAGGCTGGCGCGACCTATCGCCCGATCGACGCAGTGCTGCTGCGCGCCACTTATTCCCGCGACATTCGCGCGCCCAACGCCTCGGAACTGTTCACCACGCCGGTTGGCGGACAAGCCGCGCTCTATGACACCAAGACGAGCAACACCGTGTTCGTTCAGACCTTCACGGGCGGCAACATCAACCTGACACCGGAGAAGGCACGGACGTTCACGGCCGGCTTCACGCTACAGCCGCGCGGTGCACTCACCGGCTTCCGCTTCTCGGTCGACTACTACGATATCCTTGTAAAGGACGCGATCTCAACGATCGCCGGGCAGCGCATTGTCGACAACTGCAACGCCACGAACGATCCGCAATATTGTTCGCTCGTGACGCGCGACGTCAACGGACAGCTCAGCACCGTCTCGATCCTGTTCCTCAATCTCAACCAGCTGAAGCTGCGCGGCGTCGATTTCGAGGGCAGCTATCGCTTCGATGTCGGCAGCGCGAAAGTCGACCTGCGCGCACTCGCAACGCACAATATCAAGCTCGAAAGCAGTGCGACGCCCGGCGTCAATCGCGCGGGGGACAACGGCTTGTCCGGCGTTCCGTCCTGGGTCGTTGATGCCTTTGCCGGTATCACTGTCGGCCGCTTCGGCATGAACCTGCAGGGGCACTTCCTCTCCGCAGGCAAGGTCGACGCCTCGTTCGTCGGTCCGGAAGACGCTGGCTACAGCCCGACGCTGAGCAACAGCATCAACACCAACCGCGTACCGTCGCGCTTCTACACCAATGCCGGCCTGACCTTCGACCTCGTCAATGACGGCAAGCGGAAGGTGCAGATCTACGGCAATGTGCTCAACCTGTTCAACGTCACGCCGCCGCCCTACTGGAACGGCGACAACAACTCGGTGAACTATGACAATGTCGGCCGGCGCTATCGCATTGGCGTCCGCACCAACTTCTAACAGGAGCACGGGTCATGGCTGAGGATACCGGAGCGGTCGCAGCAAGCCGTCGGACGTTTCTGGGAGCATGCGGTGCGTCAGCAGCGCTGATCCTCGCGGGAGAAACGCAGGCGGCCACCAGGGCACCGGTCGTCAACACGCGCGACGGTCGCCTTCGGGGTACGATCGAGGACGGCATCCATGTGTTCCGTGGCATCCCTTACGGGGGGCCGACCGGTGGTGCCGGTCGGTTCCAGCCACCGACCCCGGTGAAGCCATGGACCGGCATTCGTGATGCGCTACGTTACGGTCCGTCGGCGCCGCAACTCGCGCCGCCCGGCGGCCAGCCCATGGCGGATCAGAGCGAGGATTGCCTGGTCCTCAATATCTGGACACCGGGCCTCAATGACGGCCGCAAGCGTCCGGTGATGTTCTGGGCGCATGGCGGCGGCTTGTCGGTCGGCTCGGGCGCCGATCGATTCACGGAAGGACTGAGACTGGCGAAGCGCCACGATGTCGTGGTCGTGACGATCAATCACCGCCTCAACCTGCTCGGCTATCTCTATTTCGGCGACCTCATGCCCGCCGGCGCCACAACTCCCAATGTCGGCCAGCTCGATCTCGTCGCGGGGTTGCGCTGGGTGCGGGACAACATCGCGCTGTTCGGCGGTGACCAGGACAACGTCACGATCTTCGGCCATTCCGGCGGCGGCACGAAGGTCGCCGGCCTGCTGGCGATGCCAGCCGCCAAGGGCCTGTTCGGCAAGGCGATCCAGCAGAGCGGGTTCGGCACATATTCGGTCTCTCCGGCCGAAGGACGGCAAGTTGCCGAGCAGCTCCTGACGACCCTGAATATCCAGAAGGGCGACCTGGCCGCGCTGCAAGCCGTGCCGACAGACAGGATGCTGGCAGCCCTCCAGACCATTACGCACGGCCACCCGATGGCCGGGCCGGGCCTCACCCCGGACGGGACCATTCTCCCGCACACGCCCTTCGCGCCCGAGGCGCCCGGCATCTCGCCCGACATTCCCATGCTGGTGGGCCATGCCGAGACAGAAACGACCGTGCTGTTCCCGGTCGAAGGTGCATTCACGCTGGACTGGGCGGGCCTGGACAAGGCCTTGCAGGGAACGGTGCGCGACCCTGCCGGCTTCATTTCCGCGATGCGCCAGCTGCGCCCGCAAGCATCCGCCAGCGACATCTACTTCGCGATCACGACCGAGATCGGGATGGGCCGCAATGCCCGCATCGTGGCGGAGAAACGCGCGGCCGTGGCAAAAGCGCCGGTCCATGCCTATCTGGTGAGCTGGCGCACGCCGCAGCGCAACGGCGAATTGCGCAGTCCTCACGGCGTCGAGGTGCCGCTGGTGTTCGACAATGTCGGCGCCTTCAAGGGCGAGTTGGGCGCACGCACAGCCGATGCCCAGCGCCTCGCGGACATCATGAGCCGGATGTGGACCAACTTCGCACGGACGGGCGACCCCAACGGCGCCGGCTTGCCCCCTTGGCCGGATTACAAATTGCCCGGCCGCGCCACGATGATTTTCGACGATCGTTGCGTGGCGAAGGACGATCCGCTCGGTCGTGAGCAGGCGCTGGTCGCGCAATATGGCTAAATGGCTGCTCGGCCTGCTGATGGCACTCAGCGCCGTGCCGGCCTGTGCAGGGCCGGCGAGCCTGATCCCGCTCCCTTCACGGGCAGTGATCCGCCCTGTGATATCCTGCACGGAGCTGGCCGCGCCCGTGACCGTCGAGCAGGAGGGCATCGCCTTCCGCGTGCGCTCCGCCGTCATCGTGCCAGCGAGCGCTGGGAAGGCGGAAGTCTGCCTCGTGCGTGGCTATGCGGCGCCTCAGACCGCATTCGAGATCCGACTCCCGACAAACAGCTATTCGGGTCGCTTCCTGCAAGGCGGCTGTGGCGGGATGTGCGGGGTCGTGGGGGAAACGATCGTTCCCCAGTGCAGCAACGCGCATCTCTCCAGCGGGACATTCGCGACGGCCTTCAACAATGGCGGGCATGACGGCACAGGCGTCGGCGACGCCACCTGGTCGATTGGCGCGCCCGAGCTTCGCGAGCAGTTCGCCCACAAGGCGACCCATGCCGTGGCGGTTGCTACCAAGGCCCTGATCAAACGCTTTTATGGCCAGCCCCCAACCCATAGCTATTTCGTCGGCTGTTCGGGCGGCGGCCGTGAAGCGCTGATGGAAGTGCAGCGCTATCCACAGGATTTTGACGGCGTCGTAGCCGGATCATCCGTCTCCATGCCGGCGGCTATGCAGTTGTTCCTCTGGGAAGCACATAATGGCCTCGATGCGAACGGCGCCGAGATTTTCACGAGCGAAGCCGTGAGCCTGCTTCACAAGGCGGTGCTGGCGGCCTGCGACAGGCTCGATGGCATAAGCGACGACCAGATCGACGATCCGCGTGCCTGCCACTATGACCCTGCCAAGCTGCTCTGCGCTCAAGGCGCCAGCGCCAACTGCCTCACAGCCCAGCAAGTGGCGGCGGCGACGGCCTGGTATCGCGGGCCGCATGACGCAGACGGTCACGCCCTCTATCCCGGCGGCGCGCCCTATGGCGCGGAACTTGGCTGGGTCGGGCCGGGCAGCGCGACCCGCACCGGCAAATTTGCGGCGGAATCCTTCTTCAGATATCTTCTGTTCCCGGGCGAATTGCCTGCCGGCTTCAGCTGGCGCGACTGGCATTTCACGCGCGAGAGCCTTGCCAGATTGCTCGCGGCCGGCGCGCCCTATGATGCGGCGGAGCCGGACATCTCCACCTTTCGGGATCGCGGCGGAAAGCTCATCCTCTGGCAAGGCGTCGCGGACAACATGGCAGGCGCTTATGGGATGCTGGATTATTATCAGGCCGTGCAGGACAAGATGGGCGGGCTGGAGGCCACGCGGCGGTTCGCGCGGATGTTCCTCGTGCCGGGCGGTTATCACTGCGCTGGGGGCTACATCCCTTATGAGCAGGATCTGCTCGGCGCGATGGTCAACTGGGTTGAGCTGGGAGCCCCCGCTGACGGCGTGATCGCCACTGCCACGCTCACTGACGGGCGTGTGAGGCAGCGCCCGCTTTATGCCTATCCAACGCGCACACGCTATCTTGGCGGCGATGTAGACCTCCCAACGTCCTTTGCGCCGCAAGCCGTCCGCACAGCGCCGAACGATGGCTTCAACTGGCCCGGCTCGCGGGCCAAGGCCCCTCATATCGGCGGTGCAGGCCCACGCTAAGCGACAACGGCTCCGTTGCACGATGAAGGCGCTCGCGCATTGACTTATCGCTGCACATGTCGCTGATATGGCAGCGCAAGAGAGGATTTATGTGCGATTTTTCTGAAGAAGCCGCGACTTTCCCGCAAAGTGGTCGCACCCGCCAGATCTATCCCTCGCCCGTCGGCTGGATCGGTACCGGCCAGCCTGACATCGAGGCCGACCTGCTCGTCAAGCTCGGTCCCGACACCGTCATGATGATGGGCGACAACCCCGCCCTTCCCCGCATGCCCGAGAAGCCCAGGCTCATGGACTTCTTCAAATATCGCTTCGGCGACATCACCGTGCGCCACCTTCTGTCGAGCGGTCTCAAGGCACTTGAGAGCGGGCAGGATGAAAAGGTCGTCATGGCCTGCCTGCTGCATGACATTTCCAACGGATGCCTCATCCGCACCGATCACGGCTATTGGGGCGCGCAGATGATCGCCCCCTATGTGAGCGAGGAAATCGCCTGGGCTGTGCGCTATCACCAACCGCTGCGCTATTTCGCCGACGAGGCCGCAGGCTATGACTATCCGGAGAGCTATCATCGGTTTTTCGGCGCCGACTATGTGCCACCGGAATACATCCGGCGCGATGCCGACTATGCCCGCAACCATCGCTGGTACATGACCTCGCGCCTCGTCACGATATACGACTATTATTTTTTCGAGGACGTCGGGCCAGTCGACCCGGAGATTTTCACGGACATCATCGGCCGCAATTTCCGAGAGCCGGAAGAAGGGCTCGGTTTCGACAGCTCACCGACGGCGCACATGTGGCGCACGATGATCTGGCCGAACAATTTCCTGTAACATTGCCGCTCCGGCCGCTCAGTCCGGCGAACCTGCCGGTTCAGAAGCAGAATTGGCCTGCCGCGCGGCTGCCGCAGCGCCCGGCTCGATCCGCAGCAACATACCGTCCGTATCTTTGGGGCCACGCAACCGCCCCTCGGTCAGGACATAGATATAGCCGTCCGGTCCCTGCCGGATGTCGCGAAAGCGCACGTCCAGCTCGTTCAGCATCGTATCGCCCTGTCGGATGAAGTCGCGGCTGACGACCATCTGCGCGATCATCTTCGATCCTCCACCCGCGACCAACAGGCTGCCTTTCAGCCGAGGGAATTTATCGCCGGTGTAGAAAATCATGTTCTCGGGATTGAAGGTCGGATTCCAGTAGAAAATCGGGTTATCCATGCCGTCCCGATACCAAGGCTGATCCGAGACCGGATTTCCGTTGTAATGGCGCCCGAGTGACACCAAAGGCCATCCGTAATTGTGCCCGGGAAGAATGCGATTGATCTCATCGCCGCCTGAAGGCCCGAACTCAGATGCCCACATCTCACCGGTCTTCGGATCCCAGGCGATGCCATAGGGATTGCGATGTCCATAGCTGTATATCTCCCCCTTGGCCTTCGGATCGTTGACGAAGGGATTGTCCGGCGGGATCGAACCGTCAGCGCGCACACGCAGCAGCTTGCCGATGTGGTTCGCAAGACTCTGCGCCTGCGGGCGGGCGCTCGACTGGTCGCTGTGCGTCGTGCCGTCACGGTCGCCCACGCTGATGTAGAGCATCCCGTCCGGGCCGAAGATCATTCTTCCCCCATAGGTGCCAAGAGGGCTTTCCCACGCATCGGTAACGAGAATGTCCTTCACCGCTGTCAGACGGCCCTGATCAAAGCGGGCCTGCGCGATGGCGAGCGTCGTTCCCCGCTGTGGCTCGCGCTCCTTTGTGTACGAGATGTACAGCAGCTTGTTCTTCGCGAAATCGGGATGCAGGACGATATCGTGCACGCCGCCCAGCCCGACATTGTTGAGTGCCGGCAAGCCCGCGACGGGCGTCGGATCGAGCACACCGTCCTTGACGACACGCAGGCGCCCGGGGCGCTCGGTTATGAGCATGGTGTGCCCGTCCGGGAGGAAGACCAGGCCGTCCGGATGGGATAGCCCTTCTGCCAGCTTGACGACCCGCAGGGCCATGCCACCCTTGCTCTTGAGCACGACCGGCTTGTCGACCGCCGCACCAGTCAAGGCATCGGGCGGGTAGTTGCGAACGATTTCGGCCGGCGTCAGCGGTGCCGTGACGCCCGGCGTCACGATCGATTGAGCAAAAGCAGTCACGGGAAGGGAGGCCAAGGCCGCGACCGCCAAGGCCAGACGGGTTTTGCGTGTCATAAGTTCCTCCACGGCAGACATGATAGTTACGCTTCGTGCGGACACACGGCGCGGTTGTGCTGCAACTGACTATTTGATGCTCATCGCCACCAGTTCGGCAGGATGATCGACACCGCCGACACCGACGACGATATATTGCTTGCCCTTGAACATGTAGGTGATCGGCGGGGCTGTCGTCCCGGCGCCGAGGTCGATCTGCCAAGCCACCTTGCCGGTCTTCTTGTCATAGGCGCGGAACATGTTGCCGCCGCTCAGCTTCGGGATGCTGAGGCCGACCATGTCGCCCTCGCCCAAGAACAGGAATGACTTGGTGAGCAGCGGTGCGGCGCGACCCGCCTGGCCGAGTTGCGGAAGGTTGAGCCCTTTCAATGCCGGATGGTCGCGAGGACCGTCTCCATTAGGGACCATCCACAGATGGTCGCCACTGTTAAGGTCAATTGCGGTGATGCGGCCGTAGGGCGGCTTGACCATAGGCAACCCCTGCGGCCCCTCCATGTAGAGGCTGGACTCTGGAGGACGACGGTAATTGTATCGGCTGATCCAAGGCACGGTCACCGACGGGACGTAGAGGATGCCGGTCAGCGGATCGAGCGCAGCGCCGGTCCAGTTGGCTCCTCCTACCCAGCCGGGCAGATACAGCGTGCCGAGCTTGCCGTCTTCCCCGCCGGCGACCGACGGTGGCGTGAAGATGTCGCCATGCACATAGCGACTGAGGATCTCTACCGCTTCGGCGCGCAACGCCGGCGTGAAATCGATCAGTTGGTCCTCGCTCATACCCTGGCGATCAAATGGCGCAGGCTTTTGGGGAATGGGTTGCGTCGGCGAGGCCTTTTCTCCGGGCATGGTGGATGCCGGCACGGGCGTTTCCACGATCGGGAACAGAGGTTCACCTGTCACCCGGTCAAAAGCGAATACGAAGGCGGTCTTGGTCACTTGAATGGCGGCCTTGCGCATCCGGCCGTTGACCTTGATATCGGCCAGGATCGGCGGCGTCGGCAGGTCATAGTCCCACAGGTCGTGATGGACGGTCTGGAAGTGCCAGACCTTTTTGCCGGTCGTTACATCAATCGCGACGAGGGAATCCGAATACAGATTGTCGCCGGGACGCAACCGGCCGTCATAGTCGCTGGGCGGTGCGCTCAGCGGCGCATAGACATAGCCGAGTTGCTCATCGGCGCTGAACCCGTTCCATGTCTTGGTCTTGCCGCCCTGCCGCCAGGTTTCGTTTTCCCATGTCTCGGTACCCGGTTCGCCCTCGCGCGGCACGGTGTGGAAGGTCCATAACAATTTGCCCGTCCGCACATCGAAGCCACGGATGTCGCCGGTCAGCGAAGCCTTGTTGATATCAGCCGTTCCGGTGGCGATCGGCTGGCCGCCGATCACGATCACGTCCTTCACGACGAGCGGTGCTGGGGCATTCCAGGAATAGGCATTTTTCGGGTCTTCGCGCAGGTCCACACGCCCCCGGTCACCAAAGGACTGGACCAGAGCACCCGTCCTAGCGTCAAGCAGATAGATGTAGGAGCCGCGCACAGTGACGATGCGGGCGCCGGTGCCCTTGCCCCACATCGCGATGGCGCGGCTGGCATTACCCGTTGTGGGCGTCTTTTCGCCCTCGAAGTTCGCCTGGCGCCAGATGACCTTCCCTGTCCCAGGATCTCGCGCCTCTACCTGGCCGAGCTGGTTGCTGATGTACATGACTCCGCCAACGACGAGTGGCGCGTTGCGGAAGTTGTTAGACAGCCTGAGGCCGGGATTTTCGCTCGTCACGGCAGGATCGGTTGCCGGCGCGCGCCAGACGACCTTTAGGCGCTTGATATTGCCGGCATTGATCTGATCGAGTGCCGAATATTTCGTGTCGCCAATGTCTCCGCCGAAATGCGCCCAGTCTGCAGTAGCCGCCGCATGGGCCGTGTTCGCGGCGAGCGTCAGCGCAAGGGCAAGGCTCATCGACCTCAGAACCCTCATTTGGTCTTCCCCTCAGTGTCTGTAGAGATCATCGTTGCAAGCGCCCTAGTAACCAACGGCGTAGCCCATGCGGCGCGGATCCGATCCGGCCATTCGAGTACCAAACTGGCTCAGCAACACTGCCTGGATGCTTCCGATCGAATAAGGACCGACGGCATCCACCTTGTGCCCCATGGCCCGCAGCGCGGCGAACGTCTCCTGCGGAAAACGGGACTCCAGTTGCAGGGTGACGGCTGCGCCGGGCGTGTAGAAGCCGGGCTCTGCGTCCAAGGCGAGCCGGGGAGCCTCGATGGCCGCCTGTACCGGCATGCCGCGATCGATGACGTTGATGAGGTGCTGGAACTGCGTCTGGCCGATGGTCTCGCCGCCGGGGGTGCCGAAGACCATCTTGAACTGACCCTTGTCGAGAACGATCGTCGGACAATTGCCGAGCAGCGGAATCCGGCCACCTTTGACGAAGTTTGGATGGTCGCGATACGGGGCGGTGGAGCCGCTGCGCAGGCCGTTGTTGCAGAGCATGCCCGTGTCGCCCATGACAACGCAAGCACCGAAGCCGCCCCCTAGCGTGGTCGTGACGCCGACCGCATTGCCCTCGCTGTCGGTAATCGAGATGTTCGTGGTGTCGCCCGGCACGCGCGACGCGGCACGGGAAGAACGAGGCGGGACGCGCGTGCCGCCGATGTCGGCGCCGGCCGGAAAGGCAATGGCACGCGCCGGATCGATCAGCCGGCGACGTTGCTCAGCGAACGCCTTGGAGATGAGCGTCGCGACCGGCGTCGGGCTGGATGCCGGATCGGCGGCATAGCGATAGACGTCCGCCTTGGTGACCTTGATGCATTCGGCGATCAGATGGAGCGCCTGCGGACTGTCCGGCGCCATCGAACCGATGTCGAAACCTTCGAGCAGGTTCAGTTGCTCGCAGGTCTCGAGCCCCGTCCGCGAGGTAAGCGGTGAGCAGATCACATCGAGCCCGCGATAGCTCGTCGCGACAGGCTCGACCCATTTCGGTTTGTAATTGCGCATGTCGTCCAGCCGCAGCCAGCCGCCGCTCGCTTCCGAGAAGCGCGCCATCTCCTGCGCGATCGGCCCGGTGTAGAAATAGTCGTAGGCCGCCTTCAGGGCGCCATCGCGGCTGGCGC
>NZ_MEFH01000029.1:0-9800 GCF_001725095.1 Sphingopyxis sp. SCN 67-31
TGGTTGCGGAACGGCGCATAGGCCGGCGCATCGAGGTTGATGCCCGAAAAGACGTCAGTGCTCGTCACGTCGGTCGTGAAGCGCTTCTTGTCCTTGGTGTAGTTGCCACCGAGGGTCAGCGTCAGGCGATCGGTCACGTCGAAATCCACCGTGCCGAAGATCGACCAAGCCGTGTTTTTCATGCCGTAATATTCGTCCATGCCGTCACCGGCGCGGAAGAAGGTGCCCACATATTTGGCCGGGTTGCCTTCGAGCGTGCCAAGCGTCCCTTCAAGCACCGGAACGCTCAGCGCCCCGCCGCTTGCCGCCTGGATCAGCGCATTGCCATAGGCGCGGAAATCGTCGCCGAAATAGATCTGGCTGTGCTGCTTGATCTTCTCGTTGAAATAATAGCCGCCGATCAGGAAGTTGATCGGACCGTCGAAATCCGAGGCCAGACGCAGTTCCTGCGTGAAGGTGTTGATCGCGGTATCGTCCGACTTCTGCCCGATCAGGTCGGCGCTGGTGAAGTCCGAATCCTGGTTGGTGTTGGAGCGAACCTCGCGATAGGCGGTGATCGAGGTCAGCGACATGTTGCCGAGATCATAGTCGATCTGGCCCGAACCGCCGTAATTCTTGATCAGGTTCGACGACAGGAAGTTGTTGTAGACGCGATACGAAAAGGGATTGTTCGCATCGACGCTGGGGCCGCCCGCGAGGGCATTGGTGATCGCGACCGTCGGGCCGGCGATGACGTTGCCGGCGATGCAGCAATTCTCGTCGATCTTGTCATAATCGCCGATCAGGCGGATCGTCAGCGCGTCGGTCGGTTCGAACAGCAGCTGGCCGCGCACGCCCCAGCGGTTGCGATCGTTGACGTCGGTGTCGAGGTTGACGTCGCGGGCATAGCCGTCGCGGCGGTTGTAGTTGCCGCCGAGCGAGAAGGCGATCTTGTCGCTGATCGGGCCGGTGATGTCGCCCTTGATGACGAAGGCGTCGTAATTGCCGTAGCTCGCCTCGACCGAACCGCCGAATTCATACTGCGGCTTCTGCGTGACGATGCTGATGACGCCCGCCGACGCATTCTTGCCGAACAAAGTCGACTGCGGACCGCGAAGCACTTCGATGCGCTCGACATTCGGAAGGTCGCCGATCTGGGCGGCCGAACGCGAACGATAGACGCCATCGATGAAGACGCCGACCGAGGGCTCGATGCCCGGATTGTTCGCGCCGTTGCCGAAGCCGCGGATGATGAAGTTGGTGTTCGCGCTCGACTGGAGCTGCGACACGCGAAGGCTGGGGACCGCCGACTGCAGGTCGATGAGGTCGCGGATCTGCGCGTTCTGGATATCGGCGGCCGAGGTCACCGAAACGGCGATCGGCGTATCCTGAAGCGTCTGCGACCGCTTGGTCGCGGTGACGATGATGTCATTGCCATAATCGGTGTCGCTTGCGGGCGCCTCGGCGGTGTCCTGAGCGAAAGCGATGGCGGGGGTGGTCGCGGCGCACAGCATCGTGGCGCCCAACAAAATGTTGCGCAAAGTCATGATAGTCTCTCTCTCCATACCGCCAGAGGTGACCCATCGGGCCTAAGGAGGGGATGCACTGGCGGTGACTGGTCGCTGTAATACGGCGGCGGGCCGCGTCAACGCCATCGCGGTGACAATGGCGGATTTTCCCGAAATTCGTGACCAAAAAGCAACAGTTTACGCTACGGCGACCGTTTGGGCGCTCGCGAGACCGGACAAACCGCCAGCAAAATCTTCCGGTTGCGCCATCGGCGCCGCGCTCCCGCCGAAAGTTGCACGCCATAACCCATAGCTATGGATCACCCGCCAATCGGCGATATTTTGCTCAATGGTCTGCGCCTAGAAGCCTGTCACCGCCAAACAGGAGAGGATCATCATGCCGGGACCGCCGCTTTCCCCTGCCCGCTGCGCCGGGTCGCTCGTCTTCACATCGGGACAGCTCGCGCGCGGCGACGACGGCAAGATCGTCGCCGGAGGAATCGAAGCGCAGGCCGAACAGGCGCTCGCCAATCTGATCGCCGTGCTCGCCGCCGAAGGCTGCACCGCCGCCGATGTCGTCAAGGTGACGGCCTGGCTGACCGACGCGCGGTTCGGCGCCGCGTTCAACGCGGCCTATCGCCGCCATTTCGGCGCGCCCTTCCCCGCGCGCTCCACGGTGGTCTCGGCGCTGCTCGCCGACGGTGCCTTGATCGAAGTCGAGGCGATCGCGCAGCGCGCATGAGCGTAAAGGGCACTGGACCCCAGCTTTTGCGGGAGTACAGTCGCGGCATGCGCTTTCGCCAGATCGAAGTCTTTCACGCCGTCTATACGCACGGGTCGATCAGCGCCGCCGCGCGCGCGCTCGGCGTGTCGCAGCCTTCGGTATCGAAGACGCTGCGCCATGCCGAGGACGGTCTGGGCTTCTCGCTGTTCCAACTCGCCCGCGGCCGCCTCGTCCCCACCGACGAGGCGCATGCGCTGATGCACGAGGCGGGCGATATTTTCGACCGCATCACCTCGCTCCAGCATACGGCGCGCAATCTGTCGCAAGCGGGCGGCGGGCATATCCGGCTCGGCATCGTGCCCAGCCTGGCGCTCGACGTCGTACCGCAGGCGATGGCCCAGTTCCGCCGCGAATGGCCGCGCGTGACCTTCGAGGTGCATACGCATCATCATGACGATCTGGTGCAATCGCTGATCGAGCGCGAAACCGATATCGCGATCGCCTACACCCCGCCGCGCCATCCGCGCCTGACGCGCTCGCTGCTGGCGGAAGGCGAGCTGGTCGTCTTCTTCCCCGACGGCGCCTTCGCCGATGCCGGCCTGCGCCTTGCACTCGACCAGCTGGCCGATCGCGACGTCATTGGCGTGGCGGCAACGGGGCCGATCGGCGACGTCCTCACCCGCGCGGCGCGCGATCGCGGCATTACCTATCGCGAATCGGTGTCGGTCCAGACCTTCTTCATCGCGGCGCGTCTGGCCCAGCTCGAGGCCGGCGTCACGGTGATCGACGAATTCACCGCGCGCGCCTGGCAGTCGCCCGGCTATCGCTGGCTGCCGACCGACCCGCCACTGGGGTTCACCGTGTCCTACGTCACGCTGGAGGACCGGCCGCCGTCGAAGATCGCGCGCCAGTTTCTGCGCACGCTCGAAGACACGCTCGAGGGGATCCGCGCCGACCGCCCATAGCCTTTGGCTATGGATGTCACAAATGTTGCATATTTGCGCTGCGTGACCCTTCGATATTCTGCCCCGCGAGCAGGCGGCGGCATTTTCCCTTTCGCCCTGCCACAGGGGGATCGGGTTGATCGATGCGGGCCACGTTCGGACAGGACGAACCGCCGCAGACAAGGCGGCCGCAGGAGCTGATCGTGATCGGCGCCGGCGTCGTCGGCATGGCGACCGCGCTGACCCTTTCCGACCGCGGCCACCGCGTCACGCTCATCGACGCGGCCGAGGGCCCGGGCCTTGGCACCTCCTTCGCCAATGGCGCGCAGTTGAGCTACGCCTATACCGACGCGTTCGCGAGCCCGTCGACCGTCGCGCAATTGCCGCGGCTGCTGATGGGACTCGATCCGGCCTTTCGCCTCACGCCCTCGCTCGATCCCGATTTCCTGCGCTGGGGCATCGCCTTTCTGCGCAACGCCTCGGCGGGGCGGTTCCGCCGCAACACGCTGGCGGGCCTGATGCTGGCGATCGAATCACGCGCGGCGCTCGACCGGCTGACGCAGCGGCACGGCATCGAATTCGCGCGCAGCGCCCCCGGCAAGCTCATCCTCTATCGCAGCGCCAAAAGCTTTGCGGCGGCCGAGCGTGTCGCCGCGATGAAGGCCGAACATGGCGCGAAGCAGAGCCTGATCGACGCCGATCAGGCGGTGGCGATCGAACCCGCGCTCGGCGCGATCCGGCCGGAAATCGCCGGCGCGGTGTTCGACCGCGGCGAGGAAGTGGGCGACCCCTATCGCTTCTGCAACGGCGCACGGGCTGCCTTGGCGGCGCATGGACAAAGCGCGAGCTGGTTCCGCACCGACATTGCCGCGATCGAGCCCGACGCGCGGCGCCCCGCGATCGTCGCGCGGGACGGTCGGCGGTTCGCCGCCGACCGGATCCTATTATGTTCGGGCACGGGATCGCTCGCGCTGGCGCGGAGTTTCGGCGTCCGCCTGCCGATCGTGCCGATGAAGGGCTATTCGATCACCGCCGCGCCGGGCGACGCGGCGCCGACGGTCAGCATCACCGACGCTGCGAACCGGGTCGTTTTCGCCCGGCTGGGCAATCGCATGCGGATTGCCGGCCTCGCCGACCTGGCGCAGCGCGACGCCGCGGTCGATCCGCGGCGGCTCGCCACGTTGATCGCCAGCGCCCGCGCTGCGCTGCCCGAGGCGGCGACCTATGACGCGATCGAATCGAGCTGGGCGGGACTGCGGCCGATGACCCCCGATTCGCTGCCGATCACGCGGCCGATCGCGCCGGGGGTGATCGCGAACACGGGACATGGGGCCTTGGGCTGGACCTATGCCGCCGGGTCGGCCGCGCGCGTCGCCGCGCTTATCGATCGAGAGGATTAATACAAAAATACAATCGCTTATCTGCCAAATCTCAGGGAAGGGCCAATAGCATGAACAGGGGTCAAAAATTCATCAGCCTGATGGGCGGCATTTCGCTGCTCGCCAGTGCAACCGCCGCCATGGCGCAGGACCGCGCCGAACCCGAACCGCAAATCGCCGAGGATATCGAACAGGACTCGGGCGAAGCGATCGTGGTCACCGGATCGCAGATCAAGGGCGCCGACGTCGCCGGGGCGCTGCCGCTGACGTTGCTCAACGAACAGGATATCGACGCCATTGCCGCGACGAGCGGTGACGATCTGTTCCGCGCCATTCCGCAGGCGGGCGATGTCGCCTTCAACGAAAGCCGCGACGCCGGCGGCATCAACGACGCGCGCGGCGACGTCGCGTCGATCAACCTGCGCGCGCTGGGCACGGGCAACACGCTCGTCCTCCTCAACGGGCGCCGCATGGTGCTGCACCCCGGCACCCAGTCCGAAAATCTGGTTCCGGTGCAAAGCGTCAACACCAACACCATCCCGGTGACGGGGGTCCGCCGCGTCGAGGTTCTGCTCGACGGCGCCGCCGCCATCTATGGATCGGATGCGGTCGCCGGCGTCATCAACACCGTGCTCAAGGACAATTTCAAGGGGCTGCGCGTTACCGGCGAATATAGCCTGACCGACGACAGCGATCAGCGCGAATATGAACTGTCGTTCGAAGCGGGCCACACGTTCAATGACGGCCGCACCAACATTTCGCTGTTCGGGTCGTTCAACCACCGCGATCCGCTTTATGCGCGCGAACGCTACAACTCGCGCTCGTCGGATCTGCGCCCGCTGCTCGTCGGGACGGCGTTCGAGGGCGATACCGATTTCCGCAACACATCGGTCGATACGATCTGGGGCGAATTCCAGCGTCTGACGAACAGCTACGCCCCCTCGACCACGACGGCGCGCATCGACGGCGTCGCGCTGACGACCAGCGGCATCTTCCATGTCCAGCCCGACACCAACGACGGCTGCATCGCGCCGACCCAATATGCCGGCACCTGCTGGGACAACAGCTCGCTCTCGACCGTCTCGAGCGATGAAAATCTGCGGTACGACACCAACTATCTGCGCACGATTCTGGGACGCAACAATCGCTTCAACCTGTTCGGCTTCCTGAATCATGAATTTGATTCGGGGCTGGAATTCTATGCCGAGGCAGGCTGGTATCATTCGGATTATCGCGCCTACCGCGATACCGAAACCAACCTGTCGAGCCAGCGGCTGATCATCCCCGCCAACGGCTATTGGAACCCCTTCGGTCCGGTCGGCAGCCCGAACCGGATTCCGGGTCTGACCGGCGTGTCCGATGCCGGGGTGCCGATCGAACTGATCGACTATCGCCCGGTCGATGCTGGCCCGACGATCGTCAACGTCAAGAACGACACCATCCGCTTCCTCGGCGGGCTGCGCGGCAAGCTGCTCGGCTTCGATTTCGACACCGCGGCGCTTTACTCGCGCGCCCGGACCAAGGACAGCATGCACACGATTTCGATGACGCTGTTCGAAGAAGCGCTGAGCCGTACCGACGCGACCGCCTATAACCCGTTCAACGGCGGCGATCCGCTCAATCCCGGCACGCTCGATTCTTCGCCCAATCCGCAGGAGGTGATCGACAGCTTCATGGTCGATATCGGCCGTATCAGCACGACCGAGCTTTACCTCGCCGATTTCAAGCTCAGCAAGAACGACCTGTTCGAACTGCCGGGCGGCCGGGTCGGGATGGCGACCGGCGTCGAATTCCGTCACGAAACCTTTGCGGACGATCGCGACGACCGGCTCGACGGCACGATCTTCTATGTCGCGCCCGACGGCTCGTCGAACGGCAGCGACGCGATGGGCGCGAGCCCGACCCCCGACAGCAGCGGGTCGCGCGATGTGCTGTCGGCCTTCCTCGAATTTGCGGTGCCGCTGGTCTCGCCCGAGATGAATGTGCCGCTGGTCCATGCACTCGACCTGCAACTTGCGGGCCGCGCCGAATCCTATCAGGGCTTCGGATCGGTCGCGAAGCCGAAGATCGCCTTGTCCTGGTATCCGGTGCGCAACTTCCAGCTGCGCGGCAGCTGGTCCGAAAGCTTCCGCGCGCCGAACCTGCCGCAATTGTTCGAAAATGGTATCCAGCGGTCAAACACGCGCACCGACTGGATCCGCTGCGAGGCAGACCTGCGCGCGGCGCGCATCGCCAATTTCGACGAGTGCGGTCAGGCACAGGGCATCGTCAGCAACCGGTCGGGCAGCAAGGAGCTGAAACCCGAAACGGCTCAAAACCTGTCGGTCGGCGGAACTTTCCAGATGAATTTCGGCGCGGCGGGTCGTTTGACGCTGACCACCGACTATTGGGAAATCCGGCAAAAGCAAGTGATCGGCCTGTTTGGCGACTCCAATGCACTCATCCTCGACTATTTGCTCCGTTTGCAGGGTTCGTCGAACCCCAATGTTCAGCGGGCCGATCCGACCCCCGCCGATGTCGACGACTTCGACGGCACCGGCATCGCGCCGGTCGGCGACGTGATCCAGGTGATCGACAATTACACCAACCTCAGCCCGCGCCGCGTCCGCGGTATCGACTTCGGCCTCTATTATCAGGTGCGCAACACCGGCATCGGAGACATCAGCCTGCGCGTCAACGCGGCGCGCCTGCTCGAATTCTATCAGGTGCCGGGCGACATGCAGCAGATGCTGCTCGATGCCCAGACGTCGGGCGACATCGATCCGACGATCATCATCTCGGGCGCCGAAAGCCTTGTTGAACAGAATGGCCGTCCGAAGTGGCGCGGATCGGCCAGCCTGACCTGGCGCTACAAGGGCTGGGGCGCGGGCTGGTACGGCAGCTATGTCGGCCCGGTGAACGACACCTCGGCGGCGCTGGCCGACGGGACGCTGTTCCGCGTCAAGGATTACATGTCGCACAGCGTCTATGTGCAATATGAGGCCGAGAAGGGCCCGCTCAAGGATACGCGCTTCCGCATCGGGGTGCGCAACCTGTTCAACGAGCTCGCGCCGCTCGCCGATCAGAGCTTCGGCTATATCGGCGATCTGTACAGCAACCGCGGCCGTCAGTTCTACGCTTCGATCAGCAAGCGTTTCTGACCGCCGCCGGGTCGCCGGGACAGGCGGCGTGGGGGCTCCCCCTCCCGCGCCGTCTTCCCGACCGGCCGTCAGAGAATAAGAAAAGGGTCCGCCGATGATCTTCCGCCGCCTGATCGCCGCTTCACTCGCGCTGACGCTGACGCTTCCGGCGCCGCTCGCCGCGCAGAGCCGCCACCTCCTCGAATATCCGTCGATCCATTCGCCGACGGTGGGGACGCGCGGCATGGTGGTCAGCCAGAACGCCATCGCCAGCGAGGTCGGCGCGAAGATCCTGCGCGAAGGCGGCAATGCCGTCGATGCCGCGATCGCGGTCGGCTTCGCCCTGTCGGTTACGCTACCGCGCGCGGGCAATATCGGCGGCGACGGCTATATGAGCGTCTACGACGCCGCCTCGGGCGAGGTGCGCGTGATCGATTTCCGCTCGGTCGCCCCACGCGCCGCGACCCCCGCCATGTTCGTCGACAATCGCGGCAAGGAGCGCGCGGTCGCGAGCTACGGCTATCTGGCGCCCGCGGTGCCGGGAACGGTCGCGGGTTTCGAATATGCCCATCGCAAATGGGGCAAGCTGTCGTGGGACAAGATTGTCGCTCCCGCCATCGCGCTGGCCGCCGACGGCGTGCGGCTGAGCGCCGACGAGGCTTTCGTTTTCAGCTGGGGCAAGGATCGGCTGTCGAAGAGCGCGGCGGGCAAGGCCGCCTTCTACAAGCCCGACGGCAGTCTGTACCAAAAGGACGAGGTGATGAAGCGCCCCGACCTCGCCTGGACGCTGGGCGAGATCGCGCAGCATGGCGCCGACGGCTTTTACAAGGGCGAAGTCGCGCGCCGGATCGCCGCCGACATGAAGGCGCATGGCGGGCTTATCACGCTCGACGACCTCGCCGCCTATCGCCCGCAGGAGCGCGCCCCGCTGGTCGGCAGCTACCGCGGTTACACCATCTACACCGCGCCGCCGTCGAGCGCGGGCGGGGCAACGCTGCTCAATATCCTCAACCAGCTCGAACATTTCGACATCAAGGCGATGGGCGCCAATTCGGCGGCGTCGCTGCATGTGATGGCCGAGGCGATGAAGCTCGGCTATGTTGACCGCTACCGCGCGATGGGCGATCCCGCCTTCGTCACCGCGCCGGTCGGCGGTTTCATTTCGAAAGCCTATGCCGCCGAGCGCGCGAAACTGATCGACCCTGCGCGCGCCAAGCCGATCGACGCCATGCCTTTCGGCGACCCGCTCCGCTACGAAAGCCCCTCGACGACGCATTTCTCGGTCGCCGACAAGGACGGCAATGTCGTCTCGACGACCTTCACGCTCGGTTCGGACTTCGGATCGGGGGTAATGATCGCGGGAACGGGCATCCTCCTCAACAACGAGATGAACAATTTCAGCCACGAACAGGCCTGGGAGGCACAGCGAACCGGCACACCGCCACCGCTCAACGCAATGGAGCCGGGCAAGCGAATGTTGTCGACGCAGATGCCGACGATCGTGATGAAGGACGGCAAGCCGTGGATCGTCACCGGAACCCCCGGCGGCAGCACGATCATCACCTCGGTCGTGCAGGTTCTCGTCAACGTCATCGATCATGGCATGAACATCGCCGAAGCGACGCACCAACCGCGCATCTATCAGGGTGCGAGCGACACGCTGCGCGTCGAACCCAATTTCAACCCGGACACCGTCGCCGCGCTGAAGGCGATGGGCCATCCGATCACCAGCGATGAAACGATGGGCAGCGAACAATCGATCATGATCGACAAGGGCCTGTTCCTCGGCGCCGCCGATCCGCGGCGCCCCGGCGCGCTGGCGGTGGAACCATGATGCGCCGCCGCCTGTTCCTGCTCGCCGCCGGCCTGCTCGCGGCCTGCGCGCCGGTCGCGCCGCCGCAAACGGTCGCTCCGCCCGCGGCGTCCGCTCCCTCTTCCGCCGACGAGCAGGCGTTCGTCGCGGCCGCGCATCCACTCGCGGTCGAAGCGGGGCTCGACGTGCTGCGTCGCGGCGGCAACGCCGTCGACGCAGCCGTCGCAGTCCAGGCGATGCTCGGGCTGGTCGAACCGCAAAGCTCGGGGCTCGGCGGCGGGGCCTTCATGGTCTATTATGACGCCGCCACGCGCGGCGTCACCGTCTATGACGG
>NZ_MEFH01000030.1:0-8568 GCF_001725095.1 Sphingopyxis sp. SCN 67-31
TCGGCCATCTCGCGCGCATCGCGTTTCAGGATCGAAAGGTCGGTCGGCTTGGTCATGGGGAGAGGGTTCCTTCACGGCCATCGTCGCGCAGGACGATGTAAATCGCGGGAATAACGAGCACGGTGAGCAGTGTCGAGGAGGCGAGTCCGAAGAGCAGCGAAATCGCAAGGCCCTGAAAGATCGGGTCGGTCAGGATCGTCGCCGCCCCGATCATCGCCGCCGCCGCCGTCAGCACGATCGGCTTGAAGCGGATCATCCCCGCTTCGAGCAGCGTATCGCGCAGCGGTTTGCCCTCGCCCTTCGCATGGTTGATGAAGTCGACCAGCAGGATCGAATTGCGCACGATAATCCCGGCCAGCGCGATGAAGCCGATCATCGACGTCGCAGTAAAGGGCGCGCCGAACAGCATATGCCCCAGCACGATACCGACGAGCGTCAGCGGGATCGGCGTCAGGATGACGAGCGGAATCTTGAAATTGCGGAACTGCCCGACGACCAGGACATAGATGCCCAGCAGCGCAACCATGAAGGCCGCGCCCATGTCGCGGAAGGTCACCCAGGTGATCTCCCACTCGCCGTCCCACAGCAGGGTCGGCACCTGTTCATCGTCGGGCTGCCCGTTGAAGCGGACCACCGGCTTTTCCATCCCGTGCGCCTTCCAGTCGAACGCCTCGATCGCATCGTCGACTGCGAAGATGCCATAGATGGGGGCTTCATATTCCCCCGCCAGTTCGGCGGTGACCATATCGGCGGCGCGGCCGTTGCGGCGGAACAGCGCGGGTGATCCCGCCTCCTCGCGCGCATCGACGATCTCGCCGAGCTGGACGAGCCGCCCGCCCGGTCCCATCGTCGCAACCGGCGTCGCGGCAAGGTCGGCGCTCCAGCTGCGCTGCGACTGATCGAGCGCGATGCGGATCGGCAGCGGATCGCGCCCGTCGCCGCGCGGCGCATAGCCGACGGTCTGCCCGCCCAGCAGCGCGCCGATACTGTCGAAAAGCTGGCGCTCCGAAATGCCATAGGCGTCCATCCGCGCCCGATCGGGTATCAGCCGCAGCCGCGGGCGCGGGACGCCGAAGCTGTTGTCGACATCCACCACATAGGGGACGGTGCAGAACAGCGCCTCGACCTGCGCAGCGGTCTTGCGCCGCGTCGCTTCGTCGGGACCGTATATTTCGGCGAGCAGCGTCGCGAGCACCGGCGGCCCCGGCGGGGTTTCGACAACCTTGATCGACCCACCGGCGGGCAGCGGCAGCGCTTTCTTCAGCCGCTGGCGCAGATCGAGCGCGATGGCGTGGCTCGACCGGTCGCGCTCGCCCTTGGGCGCCAGCGTCACCATCAAATCGCCCATCTCGGGCCGATTGCGCAGGAAATAGTGCCGCACGAGGCCGTTGAAATTGAACGGCGCCGAGGTGCCCGCATAGGCCTCCATCGATCGCGCCTCGGGAATCTGCCGCACCACCGCCGCGGCGGCGTCGAGCGTGCGCCCTGTCGTCTCGAGCGACGTGCCCTCGGGCATGTCGAGGACAAGCTGCACCTCCGACTTGTTGTCGAAGGGCAGCAGCTTCACCGTCACCGCCTTGAAATAGAACATCGAGCAGGCGACGAGCGTCGCGGCGCCGACGGCAATCAGGAAATTGCGCGCGCTCTTGCGATCGCGGATCACGCGGATGGCGACGCGGCCATAGAGCGCGCCGAGCTTGCCCCCGCCCGCATGGTCGTGCGCGCCCTGCGCCAGCGTATCGCGCGCAAAGCGCACCATCAGCCACGGCGCGATGATCACCGCGACGAAGAAGGAAAAGAGCATCGCCGCCGAGGCGTTGATCGGGATCGGCGCCATATAGGGGCCCATCAGTCCCGATACGAACAGCATGGGAAGCAGCGCCGCGACGACGGTCAGCGTCGCGATGATCGTCGGATTGCCGACCTCGGCGACCGCATCGACCGTCGCGTCGATCCGGCTGCGCCCGTCGGCCATCGCCCAGTGGCGCGCGATATTCTCGATCATCACGATCGCGTCATCGACCAGGATGCCGATCGAAAAGATCAGCGCGAACAGGCTGACGCGGTTGATCGTGAAGCCCATGATGTTCGACGCGAACATGGTGAGCAGGATCGTGGTCGGGATGACCACCGCCGTCACCCCCGCCTCGCGCCAGCCGATCGCGAAGCCGATCAGAATGACGATCGACACCGTGGCGAGTCCGAGGTGGAAGATCAGCTCGTTCGCCTTTTCATTGGCGCTTTCGCCATAATTGCGCGTCACCGCGACCTCGACGCCCGGCGGGATCAGGCTGCCGCGCAGCGCCTCGACCCGCGCGACCACAGCGTCCGAAACATTGACGGCGTTGGCCCCCGAACGCTTCGCGATCGCCAGGCTGACCGCGGGCGCCATCGACCAGCGATCGCCCGCGCCTCTGGCCCAGCGCCATGCGCGTGCCTGATCCTCACCCGGCCCCTGCGTGACCGTCGCGACATCGCGCAGATAGACGGGATTGCCGTTGGCGGCGCGCACCGTGATCGTCGCCAGTTGCTCGGCGCTGCGGACCGTCTGTCCGGCAACGACGGCGGTCGCCGCGCCGCCTTCGCGCACCGTTCCGAGCGGGAAGCTGCGGTTTGCCTGTCCCACCGCGTCCATCAGCGCGCCGAGCGAGACGCCATGCGCGGCGAGTCTCGCCGGATCGGGAACGACGCGAAGCTGTTCCTCCTGCCCGCCGGTGATGAAGGTCAGGCCGACATTGTCGACCTTCGCAACCTCGGTCCGCAACCGGGCGGCGAGCGACCGCAGCGCCTGCTCGTTCCAGTCGCCGCGCGCGCCGGCCTTGGGCGACAGCGTCAGCACCACGATCGGCACATCGCTGATCCCGCGCACCGTCACCTGCGGCGGCTGGATGCCCTGCGGCAGCTTGTCCATATTCGCCGACAGCCGCTCGTTGATGCGGATGGCGGCGTCGTCGGGATCGGACCCGACCAGAAAGCGCGCGGTGACCATCACCCCGTCGTCTTCGGCCTGGGTATAAACATGTTCGACGCCGTCGACGCTCTTGACGATCGTCTCCAGCGGCTTGCCGATCAGCTCGACCGCATCGCTCGCGGACAGGCCGGGCGCGGCGACCATCAGGTCGACCATCGGCACGCTGATCTGTGGCTCCTCCTCGCGCGGGATCGTCATGATCGCGAGCAGCCCGACCATTATGGCGGCGAGCAGCATCAGCGGCGTCAGCGGACTGCGGATCGTCGCGCGCGTCAGCCGCCCCGACAGGCCCAGGCTCATTTGCCCGCCGCCCCGCGCGCCACCGCGATCAGCGTGTCGCCCTTGCCCGCTCCCGACAATATCTCGACCCGCGCCGGATCGTCAGTCGGCGCGATCTGGACCGGCACCCGCGACGTCGCATCCTTGCCGACGATGATCGTCACATAGTCGATGCCATAGCTGGTTTCGACGAAGCGGCGCGGAACGACGAGCGCCTGCCGCTCGCCGACCGCAACGCGCGCCGTGACGCGGCGACCGACCATCGTGCTGGCAAGTCCGGGGATCGGAACGTCGGCCGACATCTGCCCGCCGCTGACCGCGGGATAGACGCGGCCGACGCTGGCGCGCGGCGGCGCCGCGCCCTTGTCGTCCGAAAGTCCCGTCGCCAGCACCGCGCTTCCGACATGAACCTTGTCGGCCAAGGTTTCGGGCAGTTCGAGGCGCAAGACCATCGGTCCCGAGGTGATCGTCGCGATCGACGTGCCGGGCGCGACCGCCGAACCCGCCGGAACCTGCGCGATCAGCACGCGCCCTGCCGAGGGGGCGACCACCGCGCCCTGCCCGGCGATCGCACCGACCGCCGATTGCTGCGCCCGCGCCGCCGAAACCTGTGCCCGCGCCGCACGCGCCTGCGCTTCGGCCTGATCGAGCCGCGCCTGCGCATAGACGCCATTGGCATGGAGGAAGCGCACGCGCTCCAACTCGGCATCGGCCTGTGCGGCCTGCGCCTGGGCCGCCGCCGCCTGCGCGCCATAGGCCGCGCCTTCATAGCCGAGGCGGCTGTCGACGACGCGGCCGATCACCTGTCCCTTGCGCACCATGTCGCCTTCGCGAACACTCAGACTGTCGAGGATGCCGGGAATGCGCGCGCGGGCGTCGGCCATGTCGACGCTCGTTACCAGCGCGCCAACATCCTTCCAGTCGGTGATCGTCACCGGCTGCAACGCCAGCCTTTCGCCCGTCACGGCCGCGCTCTTTTCGGCGGGCGCAGTCGTCTCGCCGCCACAGCCGGCGAGCGATAGCGATGCCGCAAACAGGGCGGCGCTGAGCAGCGCAGAGGTGAGCAGGGATGATGGGCGCATCGTCAATTCCCCGTCACGACCGGCAGGCCGGCCGCGCGCCAGGCGCCCATGCCGCCAGCAAGATGGGTGTCGATGTCGGGCCGCCCCGCCGCCGCCTTGTCGAGCGCCATCGCCGAACGGCGACCCGCGGCGCAGGTCAGGATGACCGGCTTGTCGCCCGCCGGAAGCGCGCTCGCCTGAAACCGCGACAGCGGCATCGACAGCGCGCCCGCGACATGGCCGCTCGCGAATTCGTCCGATTCGCGGACATCGACCAGAATCGCTTCGCCAGCCGCCAACATCTCGGCAAGCGCGTGCGGCGTGATTTCCTTGTGCGCCGGACGGCGGAACAGGTTCAGCATGGTCAAAAACTCCTTGCGCGGACCCGGCCGATGGCGGGTTGATTAATTCAGCTATTGCTAATATTATTTAAATCTAATATGAAGGTCAACAGATATTGCACTCGATCCTTCTGGGTCGCCCCAAATCGAGTGCGGCCGCGATGCGGAGGCACACCGTCCGCCCCGCATCGCGGCCACCCCCAGGGAAAGCCGGCGGCGCCCCACGCGCGCCGGAGCAAGGAGAGAGAAGATGTCGTTACCGCGGATCGTCGTTCTGGGTGCCGGACTCGGCGGCACTATCGCAGCTTACGAGATACGGGAGGCTTCCAAGGGCAAGGCCGAGGTGATGGTGATTTCCGATCAGGAAAATTACTGGTTCGTCCCCTCCAACCCCTGGGTCGCGGTCCGCTGGCGCGAACCCGAAGCGATCTGCGTTCACCTGCCCCCCGTCATGAAGCGCAAGGGGATCGATTTCACCGCGGTCGGCGCAAAGCGCGTCCACCCCAAGGAGAATCAGGTCGAGCTGAACGACGGCGCCTTCGTCGATTATGATTATCTGGTCATCGCGACCGGGCCGAAACTCGCCTTCGACGAGATCGAGGGCTTCGGGCCGGAGGCGAACACCGTATCGGTATGCGCCACCGATCATGCCGCCGCCGCGGCCGATGCCTTCGACCGCTTCTGCGAAAATCCGGGGCCGATCGTCGTCGGCGCCGCACAGGGCGCCTCCTGTTATGGGCCGGCCTATGAATTCGCGCTGATCCTCGACACCGAACTCAAGCGCCGCAAGCTGCGCGACCGGGTGCCGATGACCTTCGTCACCGCCGAACCCTATATCGGCCATCTCGGCCTCGATGGCGTCGGCGATACCAAGAGCCTGCTCGAAAGCGAGCTGCGCAACCGTCACATCAAATGGATCACCAATGCGCGCGTCACCAGCTTCGAGGCCGGCATGGCGCATGTCGAGGAAGTCGCCGAGGACGGCAGCGTCAAGGCCAAGCACGACCTGCCCTTCGGCTATTCGATGCTGCTGCCCGCCTTTCGCGGCGTCGATGCCGTCTTCGGCATCGAAGGACTGACCAATCCGCGCGGCTTCATCATCGCCGACAAGCATCAGCGCAATCCGACCTTCGCCAACATCTATTCGCTCGGCGTCTGCGTCGCGATCCCGCCGGTCGGCCCGACCCCGGTCCCGGTGGGCGTGCCCAAGACGGGCTTCATGATCGAATCGATGGTCACCGCGATCGCGCAGAATCTGAAACTCGAACTCGCCGGTCAGCCACCGAAGCACGAGGCGACGTGGAACGCCGTCTGCCTCGCCGACTTCGGCGACGGCGGCGTTGCCTTTGTCGCGCAGCCGCAGATCCCGCCGCGCAACCTCAACTGGTCGTCGTCGGGCAAATGGGTCCATCTCGCCAAGATCGGCTTCGAAAAATATTTCCTGCGCAAGGTCCGCAAGGGCGAGAGCGAGCCCTTTTACGAAAAGCTCGCGATGCATGCGCTCGGGATCAAGAAACTCCGCTTCTGACGAAAGGAAGACCCATGAACCTCGATCGTGCCGTTTTGCGCTTCGCGGGCGTCGTCGTGCTGACGAGCGTGCTGCTCGCCTGGTTCGTCCATCCCTGGTGGATCGGACTCGCCGCCTTTGCCGGGCTCAACATGATCCAGGCAAGCTTCACCGGCTTCTGTCCCGCGGCGGCCATTTTCAAGCGTCTCGGCGTGCGGCAGGGAGCCGCCTTTAAGTGAAACGCGCCGCGACCCTGCTGACGGCGGCATGCCTTGCCGCGCTCGCGCTGCCGCACCCCGCGGCGGCGCAGGATCTGGCGACCGCCATCGCCGACGCGCGCGCGCACTCGCCCGCGCTCGAAGCGGCGGCGGCCGATGCCGATGCCGCCGCCGCGCGGCTCGCGCAGGCGCGCGCCGCCGCCGGTCCCACCGCCAGTGTCGAGGGCAGCGTCGGCACCGGCCGGCTCGACCCCGGCGGCTATTTCGGTCTGACCGCGCAAAGCGTGACCCCCAGCGCCGTGCAACTGGTCGGCGAATACCCGCTCTACGCCGGTGGACGGATCAGCGCCGCGATCGATCAGGCCGCAGCGGGCAGCCGCGCCGCGACGCTTGGCAAGGATATGGCGCGCCAGAATCTGACCCTCGCGACTGTCGGCGCCTATGCCGAAGTGCTCACCGCGCGCGATCTTGTCGCGAGCTATGGCAAGCTCGTCGATGCGCTGGGCGAGATCGTTCGTCATACCGGCCTGCGCTACGACGTCGGCGATGCGACGAGCAGCGAGGTCGCCCAGGCGAAAGCACGCCGCGCCGAGGGACAGGCCGGTCTCGTCCAGGCCCAGGGCCGCCTCACCGCCGCGCTCGCCCGCCTCGAGCGGCTGACCGGCAAGCCTGTCGGCGATCTCGCCCCCCTGCCCCCGCGCCCCGAGGTTCCCGCGACGCTCGGCGAAGCGGTCGAGGCGGCGGTCGCCGCAAACGTCCTGCTCGCGCAGGCCGACGCTGGCGTCGACGGCGCTGCCGCGGGGGTACGCGCCGCCAAGGCGACCAACCGCCCGCAGCTCGGCGTCTTTGCCGAGGGCGCGCGGATCCGCGACCAATTCTTCCCTGACTATCGCGCCGATAGCGTCACCGTCGGGCTGCGCGGGCGCTGGACCTTCTTCGACAGCGGCGCGGGCAGCGCGCGCGTCCGCGAGGCGCAATCGAAACTCTCGGCCAGCGAAGCGCGGCTGCGTCAGGCGCGCGACGACGTCACCCAGGCGGTGATCGAGGCGTGGAGCGGGCTCGACAGCGCCGAACGCGCGCTCGATGCCGCGCGCGATGGCGACGCCGCGGCGCGCGAGGCGCTGCGCGGCACCCGCCTCGAGGTGCGCTCGGGCGCCCGCCCCCCGCTCGCCGAGCTCGATGCCGAACGCGAAGCGATCGCCGCGACCGCACGGCTCGCCGAAGCGCAGGCATCGGTGCAGACCGCGGCGTGGCGCCTCCGCCTGCTCTGCGGTATCGAATAGGCCTCCTCCTCCACTGGACAAACGGCGCCGCCTCACTATATTAGTTTTATCTAATATTTTAAACGAAGGAATGATCGCATGGACGACCTTCACCGCGATTCCGCCGCCGCGCTGATCGACAAGGCGCGCGCAACCGGCCGTATCCCCGTCGTCAAAAGCTTCTTCGACGAACCGACCTTCACCGCGACGCACGTCGTCCACGACCCCGCGACGCGCAAGGCGGCAATCATCGATTCGGTGCTCGATTTCGACCAGCCTTCGGGCCGCACCGGCCATGCGTCGGCCGACGCGATCGTCGATTATGTCCGCCGCGAAGGGCTGACCGTCGAATGGCAGATCGAAACCCATGCCCACGCCGACCACCTCTCCGCTGCCCCCTATCTGCAGGAGAAGCTCGGCGGCCAGATCGTCATCGGTCGGCATATCGAAACGGTGCAGACGGTGTTCGGCGCCATTTTCAACGAGGATGGGCGCTTCGCGCGCGACGGCTCGCAGTTCGACCGGCTGATGGCCGACGGCGAGCGCTTCATGCTCGGCGAGATCGAGGGAATGGTCCTCCACACCCCCGGCCACACGCCGGCGTGCATGGTGTGGATCATCGGCGATGCTCTGTTCACCGGCGATACCTTGTTCATGCCCGACTATGGCACCGCGCGCGCCGACTTTCCCGGCGGCGATGCGCGCACCCTCTATCGCTCGATCCAGCGCTTGCTGTCGCTTCCCGGCGAAACGCGGCTGTTCCTCTGCCACGATTACAAGGCGCCGGGTCGCGACAGCTTTGCTTGGGAAACGACGATAGCGGCCGAGCGCACCGCCAACGTTCATGTCCACGAAGGCGTGGACGAAGATCAGTTCGTCGCGATGCGCGAGGCGCGCGACAAGACGCTGTCGATGCCGCGGCTGATCCT
>NZ_MEFH01000031.1:0-8548 GCF_001725095.1 Sphingopyxis sp. SCN 67-31
GCCCGACACGAAGCGCTCGAAGAGCAGCTCGTGCTTGATCGGGTCGATCGAGGTCACGCCGAGCAGGAAGCAGACGCAGCTGTTCGCGGCCGACCCGCGGCCCTGGCACAATATGCCGCGGCGCCGGCTTTCGGCGACGATCGAATTGACGGTCAGGAAATAGGGCGCGTAGCCGAGCTCGCCGATCAGGCGCAGCTCATGCGCGATCTGTTTCCGATAGGCAGGCGGCACGCCGCCCGGAAACATCCGGTTCGCACCTTCCTCGGTCAACGCCGCTAACGCCTCTTGCGCGGTGCGGCCCTCCATCACCTGCTCGTAGGGATATTGGTAGCGGATCTCGCCAAGGTCGAAGCGGCAGGCTGCCGCGATGTCGGCGGTCGCCGCGATCGCGTCGGGGAAGAGCGCGAAGCGCCTTTCCATCTCGGCCGGGCTCTTCAACGCCCGGTCCATGAAGCGTTCGCGTTTGAACCCGAGTGCATCGACCGTCGTCTTCTCGCGGATCGCGGTCAGCACGTCCTGCAGCGGGCGCCGTTCGGGCGCATGGTAGAGGATGTCGCCGAGCGCGACGCTCCGTACCCCCACTTCCTGCGCCAGCGCATCGAGCGCGCGAAGCCGCGCGAAATCGCCGGGCCGGCGGTGCAGCGCGAGCGCGAGAAAGGCGCGCGGGCCGAAGGCGCCGCTGAGCTCGGCGAGATCGAGCCGCGCCCGCTCGTCGGCTTCACCGGTCAGGAGGATCGCGACGAGGCCCTCGGCCGCGGCCGCGACGTCGGGCCAGTCGAGCCAGCAATTGCCCTTGCCGCCGCGCGCCTTCCCCAAGGAAAGCAGCCGGGTCAGCCGCGACCAGGCCGCGCGATCGGTCGGATAGAGGAGGATCGAGCGACCGTCGCGGAGGTCGACGCGCGTCCCCGCGATCAGCCGGACGCCGGTTGCTTCCTGTCCAGACAGGCCGCGCACCATGCCGGCGACACTGCCCCGGTCGCAAAGCCCGAGGGCCGAATGGCCGAGGGCAGCGGCGGTCGCGAACAATTCCTCGGGCGAAGAGGCCCCCCGCAGAAAGGAAAAATGGCTCGTGGCGTAGAGTTCGACATAGGTCGTAACGGGGTCCGTCATCCGAACACGCCATGCATGTACCAGCTGAGGTCACCCGTCTTGTCGGTGATCGCGTCGCCGCGGCGGAAGAGCCAGAAGCGCTCGCCGCTTGTCGCCTCGACCCGGAAATAGTCGCGAACCGCCCACATCTCACCTGGGCGGCGCCACCATTCGCCATGGATCCGCTCGGGGCCATCGCCTGCGACCACCGCATAGCTCCGCCCGCGCCACGCGAAGCGGCGCGGCGGATGGTCGGGAAGCAAGGCGACGACGCCCGACAGCGCCTCGGGCCGCGCGAGCATCCGGATCGGCCGCGGCCAGACGGGCCAGCCGGCGGGCTTGACCAAAGGCCCGGCGCGCACGATCGCGCGCTCGGGGACATCGCTTTCGATCGCGGACAGGCGGAACAGCGCGGCATCGCCGGCGCGGCCGGCCAGCGCATCGACGAGCGGAGCGAGGTCGGGCGCCTGGCGTGCCGTGTCGAGGGCGGCGGCGATCGCCTCGGGCGCCAGCGCTTCGACCTGCGGCGCCGCGAGAACCATCGTCTCGATCCCGAGCCCCGGCTCGATCCGGTCGATCCGGAGCCTGAACAGGCGCAGCAGATGTTTCGCATCGCGCGTCGCCCGCGCCGTCCCGACGGTGACGAACTGTGCGCCCATGTCGAGCCGGTCGCAGCGCAAGACGAGGCTCCGCACGCCGAGACTGCGCTCGCGCAGCGCGAGCACGAGATCGCCGAGCAGGTCGGCGATGACCTGCTCGATCGCCTCGGCGGTCCCGATCGGCTCGAGCAAGGAACGGCGCGCCTCGGGCATGTCGAACGGCACGACCGGAACGATCGGCTCAGGTACGAACCCTCGCGCCTGGTCGAGCCGCTCGACCGCGCCGCGCCCGAGCCGCCGGGCCAAGGGCCCGCGCGGCATCGGATAAAGATCGGCGATCCGCTCGATCCCGAAGCGCGCCGCCGCGGCGAGCGCCTCCGGCGCCAGCCGGAGCGCCGCCAGCGGCAAAGGCGCCAGCGCCTCGCTCTCGCCTCCTTCCGGCAAGATCCGCACGCCCGCGCCGCCATCGCGCGCGAGCGCGTGCGCGGCGCCCGGCGTACCGGCGATCGCGACACGCGCGGTGAAGCCGAGGCGCCGCAGAAAACCGAGCAGACGCGCCGCGAAACGCTCTTCGCCGCCGAAGAGATGCGTCGTGCCCGACAGGTCGAGCCACAGCCCGTCGGTGCCCGACACTGCCGCCGTCGGCGTCCAGCAGCGGGCGGCGTGGAGCGCAAGGCGATCGAGCCACGCGCGATCGGCGTCGGGTGCGGCATCGAGTATGTCGAGATCGGAGACCAGCGCGCGGGCATGGGCGGCCGCCATGCCGGGCACGAGACCGAGATCGAGCGCCGCCGGACAGGCGGCGGTCACGACGTCGCGCTGGCCGGTTCGCGCGACGACGATCGTCGGACGGAGGCCCCAGAGCGGCGGCAGCGGCGCAGCGATCCCGCCCGACGTCCCGTCGTCCGAGCGCAACGCCCGGAACACCGGTGCGGCAGCTTCGCTCCGCCGTCCCAGCTCGCGCATCGTCGGTCGCTGGTGCGCCGGGAGGGCGTCGAGCGACGGCCCGCCGGAGTGCGTGCCTTGCGCCCAGCGCGCGCCCGGACGCCAGCCGCCGCCGCGCGGCACCGAACAGGTGCCGGGATTGTCGTCGACAGGCTCGGGGAAGCGCGGACCAGCCCGCGCCCGATCAGGCGGCGTGCCCGAATGCGACGGTGTCCGTTCTGCCCGGCGCAACCGCTCGATCGGCAGTTGCGGCAGGAAGAGCGAGGCGACCCTGGTCATCGCACGCCTCCAGTTCGAGGGAAAAAGGCGGCCCGCCGCGCTGCCGGACCAGCTCGACATTCCAGCGCCCGCGCCCGACACCGGGCGAGGCGAGGCGGCCCGACGACAAGGTGCCGATGCGCCAGCGGGTCATCGCGAGCGACGGATCGGCGAGCGGGCATTGGCCGTAACGCCGGTACCGGCGATAGAGGATCATCGGCGTGTGGCCCTCGGATGCGGCCAGTTGCAGCCGGCGCGTCGCGGTCTGATCGGCCGCTTTCACTTCGGCAACCACGCAGGCGAGCGAACCGTCGCGCAGCGCGTCCTCGCACAGTGCCAGCAGTTCCTTGTCGGTCCTGCCTTGAGCATAGAGCACGCGGTCCGGACCGAGCCCCGCCTGTTCGAGACCGGGGGCATAGAGATCGAACCGCGTCAGCGCCCAGAGCGCCGACACGTCGGGCGCCGCCGCGAAGCGCGACGCGATTCCCGCCGCGAAGAGCGTTGCCGCAGCGTCGTCGCTCCAGCTTGCCGAGGCGCCCGCGACCTCGTGCAGGCCTGCGCCATCGAGCCCGCCGCCAGCGAGAAGATGATCGACCGGCCCGACGCCGAACGGCAGGACCGGCCCGCGCGAGGCGGCTACACGCGCCACCGCCGCGCGAAGCACGTCGATATCTCTGGCACTTGGCCGAGGTGCAGATTGGGGCGTCGTGCTCATGGGAATATCGACTCAAATGTTCCCTTTATGTTCCACCGAGTCAAAGGGCGCGTCAAGCGGGCCGCGACGAACCGCCGTGAATCGGTGTGCGCCTTCCGCCCGGCCTCTGTAAAAGCGAAACAAATTGGGCTCATGATCGTGACGGCTGCGTCCCGCTGACGGAACGAGGATCGCCGCCAAAGCATTGGAAGACCGGTGACGGACCTATTGCGAGGCGAATCATGCGTGAGAATCACAGCCGCTATTCCACCGTCTCGATCGTTCTACACTGGACGATCGCCATCCTGATCATCGCCAATGCCACCTTTGGCGGCTGGATGGAGGACGCCTCGGACAGCGAGAAACTTGGCTATTATCAGCTGCACAAATCGGTCGGGATCACGATCCTCGCGCTTAGCATTATCCGGCTCGGTTGGCGCTTCGGCCATCCCTGGCCGGCCTTCCCCGGCGGCATGCCGTCATGGGAACGGATGCTCGCGCGCACGACCCATGTCCTCTTCTATGTGCTGATGATCGGCGCCCCGCTTCTCGGCTGGGCCGCAGCGTCGGCGGGCGGGGCGCCTGAAGTGCCGCTTTACGGCGCCGTGCCCGCGCCCAATCTTCCGCTACCGCTGAACGAGGATCTCGTCGAAGAGCTCGGCGACATACACAAGCTGATGGTGAAGGCCATTTACGTCGTGCTTGCGCTGCATGTTCTCGGCGCGCTCAAGCATCATTTTTTCGACAAGGACGAAGTGCTCCACCGGATGCTGCCGCTGTTTCGCAATCCGCGCGGCTGACACGCGTCGGCGTCACGGCATGCTGTCGTCGCGGCTGAGCAGGCCCAGGGTGCGCTCATCGCGCTCGCCGCCGAACCAGCGGATGAGCGCGGCGGAGAAGAGCGGCCGCCGGCTCACGGCCTCGAACAACGTCAGCGACGAACGCAGCTTGACGGCGTCGACCTCGCCGAAGACCGCCACGGGGTCGCTTGCGGGCAGGTCCTGGATTGCCTCGACGCATTCGGCATAGCGCGCGCCGAGAAGCGGATGGGCCAGATAGGCCCGCGCCTCATCGGCTCCCGCGAGACCGTAGAGCTTCGACGTCGCGCTTCGGCCAAGGCCCGCGAGCTGCGGGAATATGAACCACATCCAGTGCGAGCTCTTCTTGCCGCGGCGAATCTCGCCGAGCGCGCGCAGGTATATTTGCTCCTGCGCCGTCACGAACAGGTCGAGCCCCTCTTCGTTTGTCATAAGGCAAGAGCGCCTTGTGCGGGGGGCTTGCCATATACCTGCGTCACCTCGAGGCTGCCTTCGGGAAGCCATTTCAATATGTCCTCGGCCGGAACGCGCGGATCGAGCCAGGCGGCCCATTGATCACGCGCGAGCGGAATGATCTGGCGATGGTGATAGGGTGCGATGTCGGGACCGGCGTCCATGGTCAGGAGGCTGAAGGCTTCGCCGACATGGCTGTCGCGCCACACACCGGCCATGCAGAACCAGCGATGGTCCTTCAGCGTGAACAGCCACTTGTCGAGCCGCTTTTGCGCGGGGTCGGTGGGATCGGTGAACTCATAGAAACCGTCGCAGAGGACGAGGCATCGATGCATGCCGAGATCGCGGCGCTCCGAGCGCACATTATAGACCGGTTTGCCGCCCTGTCCGGGCCAGCTCCAGCGCCGGTTGACGAGCGATCCGGCGGCGGCGCCGTCGCTGCTCTTCACGATCGGCGCGGTATCGGTGATGCGGACATCCTCGCGCGCCGGCACGTTCGGTGCGCCCTCGGGCATATCGATCTTGATCTGGAGGTTGTCGAAGTCCTCGGCGATCGACGCGATGTCTACCTCGAGCCGATAATCATTGCACATGCGCGTCGGTCCCCTCGCCCTTGCGACTCAACATCGTTCCCATTATGTTCCACATATGGGTATCGCGCCAACCCCTTTCGATCCCGACGCCCCGAGCGGAGGCGTGCAAACGCTCGTCCGGCGCAATCCCGACAATATGACCGAGATCGAAATGGTCAAAGCGGTTTGGGGTTCCGACCCGCGGTTTAGCGACGGGATCAATTATCGTTTCGTGCGCGCCGAGGGCCGCGCCTTCCCGGCGCGCCGCTGCCTGATCCCGGCGTCCGAGTTCCGCATGGGAACCGGCGATCACCGCTACCGGGTGACGCTCGACAGCGGCAATTTCTTCTATCTTGCCGCGATCTGGGACCCGCCACTCGCCGATTGGCCCTTGTCCTACCGTATCCTCACCATCCCGGCTGGCGCCGACGTCATTCCCTATCAATCGCGTCACGGCGTGATCATCCGGCGCCGCGATGCGAACCATTGGCTCGACGGCACGCTGCCGAACGAGCTTTTGTTCGAAGAGCCGCCGCGTCATACGCTGTTCGTTGAGCCTTTGCGCAAACAGGCGGAGCTTCCGCTCTAGATCAGGATGTCGTCGGCCCGCAGGGCCCGCACAAGCGCACTCTTGGCGAGCCCGCAGCGGGGCGGCGTGCGATGCGCGCCCGTGCCTAGCCGCCGCCCCGCAAGGATAGCGAGCCGAGTGTGCCGCGCGGCCAAAACAAAAGTGCGCCCCCTGGCCGAGCCTGCGAGGCCAGAGCGCGCTCATCAGATGCCGCGCCCGACATGCCGCCGCGCGGCCGTCCCGCCGGGCACGCCGGCGGGACGTACCGGCTCAGCCGTTCAGACGATCCTTGACGGCCTTCGCGGCGCCGAAGGTCAGCTTCTTCGAAGCCGCAATCTGGATGGTTTCGCCGGTCGAGGGATTGCGGCCTTCGCGCGCGGCCGATTCCTTGACCTTGAACTTGCCGAAGCCGTTCACCGAGACTTCGTCGCCCTTGGCGGCGGCGTCGGTGATCGCGGCGAAAACGGCATCGACAGCCTTCTTCGCATCGGCCTTGCTCACTCCAAGTGCGGTTGCGACGCTGTCCGACAGTTCGGCGTGGTTCATAAATCATCTCCTTGAGCGGCCGGAAGGATCCCGGCCGGGCGGGCGCTATAGCGCCGCGGACGGATCGGCGCCATCTGCGCCGCGCCAGGGCGCGGCACGGCGAGTTGCACTCGGTGGCGGCGTGCGGCAGTAGCGGCGGATGCTTCCCCACCGCCTCATCGCATCCGCCCTGCTCCTGCTGGCTGCCGCCTGCTCGCCCGCGACCTCCGCACCCGCAAACCCGTCCGTTCCATCGAAACCGCTCAAGCTCGGGAGCTGGAACCTGGAATTTCTCGCCGAGCGGAACGGCGAGGGCTGCAACCCCAGGGATGATGGCGACTATGCTGCGATGCGCCGCATCGTCGACGACCTCGACGCCGATGTGATCGCCTTTCAGGAGGCCGAGAATGAGACCGCCGCAGCGCGGGTCTTCGACCCCGCCAAATATGTCGTGATCATGGAAGCGCGGAAGGGCGCGCCGGGCGGCACCTGCGGAGGCAAGTTCCCGTCGCAGGCGGTGATCCGCCAGGCTGTCGGTTTCGCGATCCGCAAGGACATGGCCTTCGATCGCCATGCCGATGTGACGTCGCTGATGCGCGACAACGAGCAGCTTCGCTCGGGCGTCGACATCACGCTCCGCCCCGAGGGCCGCACACCGATCCGCCTTCTCGGCATCCACCTCAAGTCAGGCTGCTTCTCCGGGAGCGAGGCGAAGGCCTGCCCCATATTCCAGGACCAGATTCCGGCGCTCGAAGCCTGGATCGACGCGGCCGCCGCCGGGCCCGAGCGCTTCGCGGTGCTGGGCGACTGGAACCGCCGGCTCGCGCTTCCCGGCGACGCGATCTGGACCGAAATCGACGATGGTGATCCGGCCAACGCCGACCTGACGCTCGCCGACGCGGGCCAGCCCCCGGCCTGCGATCCGCGTTACGACAGTTTCATCGATCATATCGTGCTCGACCGGCGCGCCGCCGCCGACCGGACGGGGTTCAGCGAGACGCGCTATGCGACCGGCGAGAAGCATTATTCGGACCATTGCCCGATCGCGGTCACGCTGCGGCGCTAGAAAAATCCCGGGCCTCGAAGAGCCCACGGAACCATCGCGCGCCCGGCACGTTTCACTTAACTGTCCAGACGAAAGAATGGCAGAATTTGATCGCATCTTCGGATGCAATCTAGGGAAGCCCCGCTGCAGAGATGTAGCGGGGCTTACCATTTCTGCTCGCTGGATCGGCGCTTCGCTCTGCAACAGGCGACGCGCTATGCCCGCCAATCATTCCGCTTCGGGTACATCCTCGACACTTTCCCTACCGTCGTCATCAGGAAGGGGAACCTGCTCCGGAACTTGCTTGGGGCCGGTCGGCGGAGAATCGGGACGCGGGTCGGGCGGTGCGCTTGCCATGATAACTCCTGCGAACGGGACATTTGAGAAACGGCCGGCAACTCGCGCGGTTCCGGCGAAGCACAGCGGCCGTGCCGCAAAGCCGCACGCCCGGCCACAGAATTTGTCCAGAATGGTTTAATCTGCCTACGAAGCTTCCGTTTTGCATCGCTTTTGGATAGCGTGCCGTGTGATGACCGCAGGGGAAATGCACTCGATCGGACCAGAAGTGGTGGGGCTAGTACGAATGCCGCGTCCTCATATTGCGCGCTTTTGTCGAGAGGCACCGAGAGGGCGACCTCGCCATTTTCCGGATTTTAATTCCGGCGATCCGCACGGGCGCGGCCGACCATCGTCTTTCGCCTTTTCTATTCGTAAGCGAGGGTAGGTAAATGGGCGAGAGTCTGGGATATGACCTACGCATCAAATATGGCCTGACCGACGATCCCTCAGCGGAGATGATCGAAGCTTGGGCGCAACGTGTGACCGAATTGGCTGCCGAGATTTCCGATACCGAAGAAGCCGGACGCAAAGCATCCATCGAAATTGTCCGCCGTCAGCGCCAATGGCACAGATTTGAGGTTGTGATTTAAGGAGGATTTGGGCTTCGTCGTAGTGACGAAGGAACGAAGATGAAGCCCAAATC
>NZ_MEFH01000032.1:0-7287 GCF_001725095.1 Sphingopyxis sp. SCN 67-31
TTCGGGACCCGGAGCGCAGCGTGCTGATGGCACGTGAGCACCGGAAGCGCGAAAAGCCGCCATTTGCAGGCCGCCAGAGCTGAATGTCGATCCGTCCTAGGCCGATGCGGACCCGCCGTGCCGCGCCTCAGGCCGAGGCTTCGAGTTCGACCGAGCGGAGATAGGGTTTCAATGTCTTGAACCCCTGCGGGAAGCGCTGCTTCGCGTCCGCGTCGGACAGCTTCGGCGAGATGATGACCGCATCGCCGGGGTTCCAGTTGACCGGGGTCGCCACCGGCTGCGCGTCGGTGAGCTGGAGGCTGTCGATCGCCCGCAATATCTCCGCGAAATTGCGGCCCGAGCTGGGCGGATAGGTCAGGATCAGCCGGATTTTCTTGTTCGGGTCGACGACGAACACCGAGCGCACCGTATAGGTCGGGTCCGAATCGGGATGGATCATCTCGTAGAGCGCCGAGACCTTGCCGTCGAAATCGGCGAGCAGCGGATAGTCGAGCTTCTGCCCCTGCGTTTCCTCGATGTCCTTCGCCCAGCCGAAGTGCGAGTCGAGCGGATCGACCGACAGGCCGATCGTCTTGACCCCGCGCTTGTCCCACTCGCCGCGCAGCCGCGCGACCTCACCCAGTTCGGTGGTGCAGATCGGCGTATAATCCTTGGGGTGGCTGAACAGCAGCCCCCACGAGTCGCCGAGCCATTCGTGAAAGCGAATGGTCCCCGCGGTGCTTTCCTGTTCAAAATCGGGTGCGGTCTGTCCCAGCAAAATCGACATGTCAGCTCTCCTTGGCAATGGCGGCGACCATCGCAGAAGGCAGCGGGCGACCGAACCTAGATATTGTTGGGTAGCGCAAATCAAATATTGAATCCCGTTATGACTGCGGGATCGGAGCATTAAACAGAAAATATATTGAACATCATCATAAAAATTTTTGCTTCTTATTGAAGCAGTAAAGAATCCTTTGGCCGATCCCAACTTATTATCGCCGCGGATTCCCAACATTTCCTTTGCCAGTTTTCCGCCCGCCGTGCGATCTGCGCCGCCATTGCGCTCGCCTCGCTGCCGCGCCGCATACGAGTGGGCAGCCGGAGGCGAAGCGCCTCCCTATCGTCGAAGGGTCGAGAGAGATGACGGCTGAAATCATGACGGCACCGCAGCATGCCCCTGCCCTGCTGACGGGCGAGCAGGCCGGGCTGGTCGAGGCGCTGGGCGCGACGCTGACCGCCGAGCAGGCGCGCTGGGCGAGCGGTTATTTCGCGGGGCTGGCGCTCGGACTGGCGCGCGGCGGCGGTGCGGGAGCGCTCGCGTCGCCTGCCCCCGCCGCGCCGCGCCCGGCGGCGCGCACGCTCGCCATCCTTTATGGCAGCGAGACCGGCAACGGCGCCGAACTGGCGAAGAGCCTCGCCGCCGCGGCGACCGCGCAGGGTCTCGCCCCGCTACTGTCGGACATGGCCGACTACAAGCCGCGCCGGCTGAAGGACGAGCAGGACCTGCTGATCGTCGTCGCCACCCATGGCGAGGGCGACCCGCCGCAGCCCGCGGCCGATTTCTTCGATTTCGTCGAGAGCCGCAAGGCGCCGCCGCTGCCCGACCTGCGCTATGCCGTCCTCGCGCTCGGCGACATGAGCTATGAGCAGTTCTGCGGTGCCGGCAAGCGGATCGACGCGCGGCTGGAGGCGCTGGGGGCGCAGCGGCTGCGCCCGCGCGTCGACTGCGACGTCGATTTCGACGAGCCCGCGGCCGAATGGAGCGTCGACATATTGGCGCTGCTCGCCGCCGAACAGGCCGAAGCGGCGCCCGCAACGCCGGCCGCGCCGGCCGGTGCGGCGCCCGCGTCCGCCCCGGATGCCGGCCACGACAAGCGCAATCCCTTTCCGGCGACGGTGATCGAGAAGATTCGCCTGTCGGGGCGCGGGTCGAGCAAGGAGACCCAGCATGTCGAGCTGTCGCTCGCGGGATCGGGGCTCAGCTATCAGCCCGGCGACGCGCTGGGGTTCGTCGCGCGCAACGACCCGGCGGCGGTCGAGGCGCTGCTGGCCGCGCTCGACCTGCCGGGCAGCGCGCCGCTGACTCTCAAGGGGAAGGCGACGACGCTGGAAGAGGCGCTGGCGACGTCGCTCGAGGTGACGACCGCGACGCTGCGTTTTCTCGACCATTGGGGCGCGCTGACCGGAACCGGCGACGTGTTCGCGGCGATGGACAGCGGCGAGCGCGCGGCGTTCCTGCACGCCAACCACATCGTCGACATCGTCCGCGCCTTTCCGCTGAAGGGCGTTGATCCGCAGCGCTTCGCCGATGGGCTGCGGCCGCTCCAGCCGCGGCTCTATTCGATCGCGTCCAGTCTCGCCGCCTGCCCCGACGAGGCGCATATCACCGTCGCGCCGGTGCGCTATGCGCTGCACGACCAGCCGCGGTCGGGGGTCGCCTCCGGCCAGATCGCCGACCGCGTGGAAATCGACTCGGTGGTTCCCGTCTATATCCAGGCCAATCCGCATTTCCGCCTGCCGCCCGAGGGGCGGCCGATCATCATGATCGGCGCCGGCACCGGCGTTGCCCCCTATCGCGCCTTCCTGCAGGAGCGCGAAGCGCGCGGCGGCGGCCGGGCGTGGCTGTTCTTCGGCGAGCGCCATTTCCGCAGCGACTTCCTCTACCAGACCGAATGGCAGCAATGGCTGGCCGACGGCACGCTGACACGGATGGACGTCGCCTTCTCGCGCGACGGCACCCAGAAGCTCTACGTCCAGCACCGCCTCCGCGAACGGGCGCGCGACGTCCATGCCTGGCTGGAGGAGGGCGCGCACCTCTATGTCTGCGGCGACGCGGCGCGGCTCGCGCCCGACGTCCACGCCGCGCTGGTCGCGCTGATCGCCGAACAGGCGAGCGTCCAGACCGAGGATGCCGAGGAATATCTGCGCGATCTGCAGCGCGACGGCCGCTACCAGCGCGACATCTATTGAGGAACCGCCCGATGGACCTGCTTCCCCCCACCGACCGCAGCCAGGACGTGTCGCAGCCGCTCGACCGGCTGAGCCCCGACGAGACGTTGAAGGCCGAAAGCGACCAGCTGCGCGGGACAATTGCGCTCGGGCTGCTCGACCGCATCACCTCCGCGGTGCCCGGCAACGACATCAAGCTGATGAAGTTCCACGGCATCTATCAGCAGGACGACCGCGACGTCCGCGACGAGCGCCGCCGGCAGAAGCTGGAGCCCGCCTTTCAGTTCATGATCCGCGTCCGCTTGCCCGGGGGCATCTGCACGACCGAACGCTGGCTGAAGATCGCCGAACTGGCCTGCGCGCACGGCGGCGAGACGCTGCGCATGACGACGCGCCAGACCTTTCAGTTCCACTGGGTGCTCAAGCAGGACCTCGTCCCGCTGATCCGCGGGCTGCACGAGGTGCTGCTCGACACGGTGGCGGCGTGCGGCGACGATTCGCGCGGCGTGATGGCGACCGTCTATCCCGAATTCCCCGCGCTGCAGGCCGAACTCGCCGATCTGGCGAAGGCGGTCAGCGACCATGTGATCCCGAAAACGGGCGCCTATCACGAAATCTGGTACGGCGAGGAACGGGTTGCGACCTCCGGGCCTGAGGAGCCTTTCTACGGGCGCACCTACATGCCCCGCAAGTTCAAGATCGGCTTCGTCATCCCGCCGAACAACGACATCGACATCTATGCCCAGGACCTCGGCTATATCGCCATCGTCGGCGATGACGGGCGGATCGCCGGCTTCAACGTCGCGATCGGCGGCGGCATGGGGCGCACCGACAAGGCGCCGCACACCTATCCGCGCACCGCGTCGGTGATCGGCTTCATCACCCCCGACCGGCTCTATCCGGTGACCGAGGCGGTGATGGGCGTCCAGCGCGACTATGGCAATCGCGCCGACCGCGCGCGGGCGCGCTTCAAATATACGATCGACGACAAGGGGCTCGACTGGATCAAGGCGGCGATCGAGGATCGCGCCGGGCCGCTCGATCCCGCGCGCCCCTATGCCTTCACCTCGAACGCCGACCGCTATGGCTGGACCGAATCGGACGATGGCGTCCACCATTATACGCTGTTCGTCGAGAACGGCCGGCTCGACCGCGATCTGCTCGACCGGATCGAACCGATCGCGCGCGTCCACAAGGGGCATTTCCGCCTGACCCCCAACCAGAATCTGATGATCGCCGGGATCGCCGCCGCCGACCGGCCGGCAATCGAGGCGCTGCTCGCCGAGACCGGGCTCGCCGCGCTCAACGCGCGCAGCACGTTGCGGCTCAATGCGATGGCATGCGTCGCGCTGCCGACCTGCGGCCTCGCGATGGCGGACAGCGAACGCTATCTGCCCAGCCTGATCACCCGCATCGAGGCGATCCTGTCGCGCCACGGGCTGGAGAAGGAACCGATCACGCTGCGCATGACGGGATGCCCCAACGGCTGCGCCCGCCCCTATATCGCCGAGATCGGGCTGACCGGCCGCGCGCCGGGCAAATATAATCTCTATCTGGGCGGCGGTTTCCATGGCCAGCGCCTCGGGCGCCTCTATCGCGAGAATATCGGCGAGGCGGCGATCCTCGAGACGCTCGACGAAACGCTGGGCCGCTATGCCGCCGAGCGGCAGCCGGGCGAGCATTTCGGCGATTTCACCATCCGCGCGGGCATCGTCCGCGAAGTGACCGAGGGCCGCTTCTCGAACGATTAGGGCGTTTTCGGGTAAAGGCCGATCAGCCCGCCGCCGCCGCTGGGCGGTTGCGGTCGGCTGCGTCGAGCGCGAGCAGCGACGTGCCCCTGGTCTCGCGCATCGCCAGCGCCGACAGCAGGCTGACCGCGGCGGCGATGGCGATATAGGCGGCGATCGGGGTCCAGCTGTCATATTCGCGCAGCAGCGCGGTGCCGATCAGCGGCGCCCACGACCCCGCGACGATCGCCGTCACCTGATAGCCGAGCGACACGCCCGAATAGCGCATGCGCGTCGGGAACATCTCCGCCATGATCGCGGGCTGCGGCGCATACATCAGTGCGTGGATCGCGAGGCCGAGCATGATCGCGGCAAGGATCGTCGCGGTGGCGCCGGTGTCGAACATCGGGAAGGCGAGGAACGGCCAGACCATGGTGAGCGCGGCCCCGGCGATATAGACGGGCCGGCGCCCGATCCGGTCGGCGAGCGCGCCGACCAGCGGAATGGCGACGACGTGGACAATATGCGCGGCAAACAGCAGCGCGAGGATGCGCGTCGTGTCGATCTCGCGATGGTGAAGATAGGTGATCGAGAAGGTAACCACCATATAATAGACGATATTCTCGCCGAAGCGCAGACCCATCGCGGTGAACACGCCGCGCGGATAGTGGCGAAACACCTCGGTAAGACCATAGCCCCCTCCGGCCGAGGCCTCGGCGTGCGCCCGCGCCTCCTCGAAGATCGGCGAGTCGCTGACCTGGGTGCGGATATAATAGCCGATGACAACGATCACCGCCGACAGCCAGAAGCCGACGCGCCAGCCCCAGGCGAGGAAATCCGCGTCGGACAGCGTCGCCGCGAGGATCAGCAGCACCGCGGTCGCGAGCAGGTTGCCGAGCGGCACCCCCGCCTGCGGGAAGCTGCCCCAGAAGGCGCGGCTGCGGTTCGGGCTGTGCTCGGTGACGAGCAGCACCGCCCCGCCCCACTCGCCGCCGAGCGCGAAGCCCTGCACGAAGCGCAGCAGCACCAGCAGCGCCGGCGCCCAATAGCCGATGCTGTCGAAGCCCGGCAGGCAGCCCATCAGGAAGGTCGACACGCCGATCAGCACGAGGCTGAGCTGCAGCAGCGCCTTGCGGCCGATGCGGTCGCCGACATGGCCGAACACCACCCCGCCCAGCGGCCGGGCGAGGAAGCCGACGGCATAGGTGGCGAAGGCCGCGATGATGCCGTCGAGCTCGTTGCCGGTGTCGGGGAAGAAGAGCTTGCCGAACACCAGCGTCGCGGCGGTGCCGTAGAGGAAGAATTCATACCATTCGACGACGGTGCCGGCCATCGACGCGCCGACCACCTTCTTCAGATAGGGAAGGTCGGCTGTCTGTTCATGGTCCATCTCGCTTTCCTCCCCGACGCTGCTGTCTTCCTTAGTCCCGCGCCCCGAACAGGGCGGTGCCGACGCGCACGTGCGTCGCGCCCAGCATCACCGCGGTCGGATAATCGCCGCTCATCCCCATCGAGCGCAGCGGCAGCGCGTGCCGTTCGGCGAGTTCGTCGAGCAGCGCGAAATAGGGCGCGGGTTCGCGATCCGCCGGGGGGATCGCCATCAGCCCCTCGATGCGCAATCCGGCCTCCGCCGCCTCGGCGAGCAATGCGGGCAGGTCGGCGACCGCACAGCCGCCCTTCTGCGCCTCGTCGCCGACATTGACCTGGACGAAGAGGCGCGGGCGCCGGTCCAGCCGGTCGCACGCCTTCGCCAGCGCGTGTACCAGCGACGGGCGGTCGACCGAGTGGATTGCGTCGAACAGCATCACCGCATCCTCGGCCTTGTTCGACTGGAGCCGGCCGATCAGGTGCAACGTGATGCCAGATGCTTCGGCGCGCAGCGCGGGCCATTTGGCCGCGGCCTCCTGCACGCGATTCTCGCCGAAATGACGCTGGCCGGCGGCAATCAGCGGGCGGATGGCGTCGGCGTCGTGCGTCTTCGACACCGCGATCAGGCAGACGGCGTCGGCCTCGCGGCCGGCGCGCTTCGCCGCCGCCGCGATGTTGGCCCGCACCTCCGCCAGCCGCTCTGCCGCTTGGTCCATTCCGTTCGCCTCCGGGTGGCGTGCGCGTTGCGCGCCGCCCCGACGCGCCTATAGGAAGAGCGATGCCTCGACGCCACCCCCCGCCGCGCGGTGCCCGCCTTTCCGGTGTCTGGTTGTTCACCGACGAACGCGCCGCGACGCCGCTCGCGCGGCTGGCGGCGCTGCTGCCGCCGGGCAGCGGTATCGTCGTGCGGCACGACGGGCTGGCGCCCGGTGCGCGCTGGCGCCTGTTCCGGCGCCTCGCGCGCATCGCGCGAGCGCGGCACCTGTCGCTGCTGCTCGCGGGGCCGCCGGCGCTGGCGCGGCGCTGGGGCGCCGACGGCGTGCATCTGCGCCGGCAGGGGCGCGGCGCGGCGGCGCAGGCGCGGCGGCTGGATCTGGTCCGCACGATGGCTGTCCACGACCGCGCCGAGGCGCGCGCCGCGCGCCGCGCCGGTGCGCAAGCAGTGTTCGTCTCGCCGCTCCACCCGACGCGTTCGCACCCCGGCGCGCCGACGCTATCGACCGCCGAGTGGTTGCGGCTCGCGCGGCTGGCTGGCGGGCGGGCG
>NZ_MEFH01000033.1:0-6540 GCF_001725095.1 Sphingopyxis sp. SCN 67-31
GAACCCACCGAGACCGAATCGAAGGCGGTGCTCGACCAGTTCGTCGGCGCGCTGCGCAGCATCGCGCTTCGCGCAAAGAACGGCGATCCTGCGCTCAAGTCGGCGCCGCATTTCGCGCCGCGCGCGCGGCTCGACGAGACGCTGGCGGCGCGCAAGCCGGTGCTTCGCTGGGAGGATTGATGCGCGCCGCGGGCGAGGATGAAAGCGGAGAAGCGCCGCGCCGGGGCGGCTGCGGCCTCGCCGCCGCCTTGTCGCTCGTCGTCTTCGCCGCGATCTGGCTTGCCGCGGTAACCGGCTACGGCCTTGTCGCCGAACAATGGGAAATCGTCCGGCCCCGCCGCGCGCTCGCGCACCACTGGGTGTTCGGCTATGCGCCGCTCATCGCGCTGGGTTTCGCGCTGCTTACCGCCTTCGTCGTGATGCGGCGGCGGGCCGCGGCGCAAATGACGCTGCTGATTTTGTCGGCGGGGCTGGTTGCATTGTTCGGCGGAATCCTCTTTCTCGGCGTCGGCGGACTGATCTGAAGGGGAGGGACGATGAGCTGGGATAGCGTTTTCCTGCTGGCCAATTATTGGGCGATCGGTGGCTGGCTGCTCCTCGCCTTCGCGCCGCGCGGGCCGAAAGTGCTGGCGCTGATCCTCTATGCCGGGGTCTTCCTGCTGTGCCTCGCCTATGCCGTGATGCTCGGCGGCTTCCTCTCCGGCACGATCGATGCCGGCGGAACCGGCGGCGGCAATTTCACGACGCTGGCGGGGGTGATGAAATTGTTCGACAGCCCCGGCGGCGCGACGCTCGGCTGGACGCATTATCTGGCCTTCGACCTGTTCACGGGCATGTGGATTGCCCGCGATGCCGATGCCAAGGGTTTCAGCCGGATCGTCCAGTTCCCTTTCCTGTTCCTGACGCTGATGGTCGGGCCGGTCGGGCTGCTGGCGTGGCTGATCGTGCGCGAACGTCGCGCGCGGGCGCAGGCAAAGGCGAAGTGAGGCGGTCATGAACGCCGGAACCGCCCCGTCGCCGCTGCTGCATTATCTGATCCCCGCCGGGGTCGTTCTGCTCGTGCTGTTCTTTAGGCTGCGCTCGGTCGGCAAGGCACGGCGGCTGCGGCTCGAACGGCTGTGGATCTTGCCGACCTTCTACGCGCTGTTGCTGGGGTTCGTTTTCTGGAACGCTCCGCCGCACGGACTGGTGTGGATATGGTGCCTTGTCGCGCTCGCGGTCGGCAGCGGCCTCGGCTGGATGCGCGGCAAGTTGATGCAGGTCGCGGTCGATCCCGACACGCATGAACTCAGCCAGACCGTGTCGCCCGCCGCGTTGCTCTTCTTCGTCGCGCTCATCTTCATCCGGGGTGTGTCGCGCAACATGGCCGAAGGCGTCGCCGGCCACGGACAGGCGGGGTTGATGGCCGTTACCGATATCCTGATGGCCTTCGCGCTCGGTTTCATCGTTTTTCAGCGGGTCGAGATCGCGCTGCGCGCCCGGCGCCTGCTCGCGGCAGCGCGTTCGGCGCGGCGATGACGGGGCCGTGGACGCCGTCGGACGGCGGCGAGGGCGACAAGCGCCATGCCCCCGCAACCTTGCGCAATCGCGACGCGATCGCCGCGGCGCTCGCCGACTGGCTCCCCGCGTCGGGCACGGTGCTTGAGGTGGCAAGCGGTTCGGGCGAGCATGCCGTCCATTTCGCCGCCGCCTTCCCGAAGCTTGACTGGCAGCCGAGCGACCCCGACCCCGCCGCGCTCGCCTCGATCGCGGCCTGGAGCGCCGAGGCAGGGCTGCCGAACATCGCCGCGCCGCTGCACCTCGACGCATCGGCGCCGGACTGGCCGCTGGGTCATGTTGATGCCCTCTTGTGCATCAACATGGTGCATATCAGCCCGTGGGCGGCGACGCTGGGCCTGTTCGCGGGGGCGGCGCGATTGCTGGGACCGGGCGCCCCTCTGATCCTTTACGGCCCTTATCTTGAAGCCGATGTCGCGACCGCCGACAGCAACCTTGCCTTCGACGAGAGCCTGCGCAGCCGCAATCCCGACTGGGGCCTGCGCAGCGTGAAGGCCGTCGTCGATGCGGCCGCGCCGCACGGATTTCGCTTTACCGAGCGGCGCACGATGCCGGCGAACAATCTGATGCTGCTCTTTATGGCAGTTTGAAGGTAGCCTTGATGGGCCCAGGCCCTAGCTGCCGCTCTGATCGACAACGGGACGCTGGTAATTGTCGGGCGTAATATCGAGTCTTTCAATCCGTGGCGTCGCCTCGCGTCGGCGCATGTGCGTTCCGGTGGCGTCGTTCGTCCAGCGGCCGGTCAGCGAATAACGTTCGATCATGTAAAATCCCGGTGCCGCATCATTATCCGTACGTCGCAATGGCGCGTAAACCCGAGTCTTGATCTGGTCGAACACTGGTTTCAGCCATTGACGGGTTCCTTCGCCACGCAACACCTCGATATCCGAGACCCTCCCGTCGGAACCGATCCAGAAACCCACGTCCGCCCATTTTCCGACACTGTTGAGCGCTGTCTGGCGAAGAAGGGAATTGGGCGCGGGCTGGCTATTTCTAAGGTCTTGCGCCATGTCGATCCGCTTGATCGGTTCGCTGAAAAGCAGCATCGGGCGGTTTGCTCCTCCGCGCGCTGCGAAGTCCTTCAAAATCGCGTCCGTGGAGCTTGCGTCGCCAGTCTTTCGATCGCTGCGTGCGCGCATCACCTTTGCGACAAGGGCAAAATCCTCGCCTCCGGGCAAGGGGTTGGCGATGATATTATCGAGCAGCGCGCGCGCACCGCGATAATCGCTGTCGAGATTTGAACCTTCTGCACGTGTTTGAGCAAGCAGCGCCTGACGAACGCGGGAGAACATGGCGACCCTGTTCTGTCCATTTGCGATCGCGAGATTTTCGACATCCTTATAGATGCGCTCGGCTTCGTCGGGGAAACCCAGTTTGGCTCGGCTGTCGCCGACCTCGATTTGTGCGACCATCGTGCGCGGATCCTTCTCGCCTAACGCATCCTCCAGCGTGTTGCGCATGTCGAGAACGGAAAGCTGGTAATTCTTCGCTTCGCCAACATGCTCGGCAATCCGGCTGTTTGCCCGAAACAGGCCGGAAACTTCCACGGGATACTGGTCGCCGTGCTTCCGATTGCGACCGATCGAGCGCAACAGCGTCGTGCGCGAGTCCTTGTAATCGCCGGCGAGGAACTGGTTTTCCGCGTGCGCTAGCGTAGCGGCGATATCTTCGTCGGGTGGGCAGTTGCGTGCCAGGCAGGCTTTCAGCGCAGCCTCCGTATCCTTCAGCGAGCGGCCGGTTACGACAATTTCCTGAGACTCTGTGCTCTGTGCAAGCGCCGATGGCGCCGCGCCAGCCGCTAGCAAGGCCAGAAGTGTTGACGGAAATTTGGTCAATTCTCGTTCCTTTCGGACCAGCGTCGATTATTGGATTGATATATCACCTAATATTGCCGAGAGCCACGGCCGCAACTTTCTTTTGTTCCGATGCCGTTGATATTCGACGAATGGTCGCGGCCGTGCCCCGAGCCTACAGACCGCTGCGTTCTTCCCCGTTCGAAACGACGCGGCGTCCAAGCTGTCACTGCTGTCAGGTTGGGCGTTCGGCGCTTTACCTTGGCCGCCGAAGCTTTAGCGTCCTTCTCGATTGCAAATAGCAACGCGATTCGAGGAGAGAGGATCGATGGCTGCCGACGTTTCGGATCTTGTCAGTTTCGACGAATTCATCACCCACTGGGCCGCCGACCGGCCGTCGCGCATTGCGATGCGCGAAGAGGACCGATTGTCCACCTATGCCGAGCTTGAGGAGCGGACGGCGCGCGTGGCAAGCGCGCTGCGCGCCGCGGGGCTCGAGAAGGGCGATCGCATCGCGTGGATCGGCAAGAACAGCGACCTCTATTTCACGCTCTTCTTTGGCGCCGCGCGCGCCGGGATCGTCATGGCGCCGATCGGCTGGCGGCTTTCGCCCGTCGAATGGGCCTATATCATCAACGATACCCGGGCGAAGATCGTCTTCACCGGCCCCGGCTTCGACGCGGTGCCCGATCAGTTGGCGGGCAAGCTCGACCATGCGCCGCGCATCGTCGGCGACGCCGAGGCACGGGCGCTGATCGAGGCGACGCCGCGCGCGCCCTTCACCCCGTCCGGTCCCGACGATGCCGTGCTGCAGCTCTATACATCTGGAACCACCGGCAATCCCAAAGGTGCCGTGCTGTCGAACCGCAATTTGTTCGCGTTGCGGAAAAACTCGGCCGACGCCGATCTGGCCTATACGAAATGGGACGATGACGAGGCGGTGCTCGTCGCGATGCCCTGCGCGCATATCGGCGGAACGGGGCTTGGGATCATGGCGCTGGCGGCAGGGCTGCCCGGCATCATCCTCGCCGAATTCAATCCCGACGGGGTTTTCGATGCGGTCGAACAGCATGGCGTGACGCGCTTCTTCATCGTTCCCGCTGCGCTTCAGATGCTGCTGCTCCACCCGCGCTGCGGCACCGTCGATTACAGCCGGCTCAAATATATCCTCTATGGCGCGGCGCCGATCCCGCTCGAACTGCTGCGCCAGTGCATCAAGATGTTCGGGGCGGAATTCATCCAGGCCTATGGAATGACCGAAACGACCGGCACGATCTGCATGCTGCCGCCCGAGGATCATGATCCCGAAGGCAACAAGCGCATGCGGTCGGCCGGCAAACCGCTGCCCGGCGTGGAGATCAGGATCATCGGCGACGACGGGCAGGACATGCCCGAGGGCGCGGTGGGCGAAGTCGTCACGCGCTCTTCGAACAATATGCTCGGCTACTGGAACCTGCCCGAGGCGACCGCGCGCACGATGACGGGCGACGGCTGGATCCACACCGGCGACGCCGGCTATATGGACGAGGACGGTTATCTCTACATCCACGACCGGGTGAAGGACATGATCATCACCGGCGGCGAGAATGTCTATCCGGCCGAGGTTGAAAGCGCGATCTACGGCCACCCGGCGGTGCAGGAAGTCGCCGTGATCGGCATCCCCGATCCCAAATGGGGTGAAACGGTCAAGGCGGTCGTCGTGCCCAAGCCCGGGACGACGGTGGAAGAGGCCGACATCATTGCCTGGGCGCGCGAGCGCATAGCGCCATTCAAATGTCCGCGCAGCGTCGACGTGATCGAGGCGCTGCCGCGCAACGCCAGCGGCAAGATTCTTCGCAAGGATCTCCGCGCCCCCTATTGGGAAGGCTATGAGCGGATGGTGAATTGACGGCCGATCCGATGCAGAGGCAGGAACTGGAGGCCTTCCGGCAGGAGGTTCGCGGCTGGATCGCGGCCAATCTGACCGACGATCTGCGCGACGCCGCGGCGCGCGCGACGAGCGTGTTCGTCGACAAGCCGCATGCAATGGCGTGGCAGGCGATCCTGCATCGCCATGGCTGGGCGGCGCCGCACTGGCCGCGCGAATATGGCGGGACCGGCTGGGACGAGGCACAGCGGCATATCTTCGATTCCGAACTCGCCGCCGCCGGCGCGCCCAGCCTGTCGCCGATGGGATTGCGCATGGTGGCGCCGTGCATCATGCGCTTCGGCACCCCCGAGCAGAAGGCGCATTATCTGCCGCGTATCCTGTCGGGCGAGGATTTCTGGTGCCAAGGCTATTCCGAACCGCAGGCGGGATCGGATCTTGCCAGCCTGTCGCTCCGCGCCGAGCGCGATGGCGACGATTATGTGCTGAACGGGTCGAAGATCTGGACGACGCACGCCCATTTCGCGAACCGCATGTTCTGCCTGGTGCGCACCAGCCGTGACGGCCGCCCGCAACAGGGCATCACCTTCCTCTTGCTCGACATGGCGCTGCCGAGGATAGAGGTGCGGCCGATCCTGACGCTGTCGGGCGACCATGATTTCAACCAGGTCTTTTTCGACAATGTCCGCGTGCCGCAATCGGGGCGGCTCGGCGAAGAGGATCAGGGGTGGGGCGTCGCCAAATATCTGCTCGAGTTCGAACGCTCGGCGGCTTACGCTGCGGGGCTGACCGCGGCGCTCGATCGCCTGCTGGCCGGCGCGGCGGCGCGCGCTTTCGGCGAGGGCGGCACCTTGCTTGACGATCCGGCGATCCGGCGGCGTTTCGCACGGCTCTATACCGATGTACACGCGATCCATGCCGCCGAGCAGCGGATGATGGCGGCAATCGCGCGCGGGCGCAGCCCCGGCCCCGCGTCATCGATGCTGAAGGTGCAGGGCACCGAAGCGCAGCAGCGGATTCAGGAACTAGCGGTCGACATCGCCGGTCCCTACGCGGCGCCGCACCAGTTCGCGGCGCGCGCGGCGGGCAGCAATCTGCCCTTCGTCGGGCCCGAGGATGATCTCACCGCCTCGGCCCGCTATTTCAACGGTCGCGCCGCGTCGATCTATGGCGGGTCGAACGAGATTCAGCGCAATATCATGGCCAAGCTGATGCTGGGGCTATAGCTGCGGCGCGTCGGTGCGCTGGCGTTCGCGGGCGCGAAGGAAGGCGGGGCGGGCAGTGCAGCGATGCAGCCAGTCGGTCGTCGCTTCGCCCAGCACG
>NZ_MEFH01000034.1:0-6452 GCF_001725095.1 Sphingopyxis sp. SCN 67-31
GGGGGGGGTAGGCCCCTCTCCAACTCCGGCTAGCCAGCAAGCTGGCAAGCCTGCGTATCCTCTCCCCTGAAGGGGAGAGGGCAGGGGACTGAAGATTATGACCGACAAACCCACCCTCGACCAATGGGCCGCCGCCGCCGAGAAGGAGGTGAAGGGCCCAGATGCGTTTAGGGACCTGACCTGGCACACGCCCGAGGGGATCGACGTCAAGCCGCTCTACACGGCCGAGGATGTGAAGACCGACCCCGGCCTGCCTGGTTTCGCGCCCTTCACGCGCGGCGTGCGCGCGTCGATGTACACCGGGCGGCCGTGGACGATCCGGCAATATGCGGGCTTTTCGACTGCCGAGGAATCGAACGCCTTCTATCGCCGCAACCTCGCGGCGGGGCAGAAGGGGCTGTCGGTCGCTTTCGATCTGGCGACGCACCGCGGCTATGACAGCGACCATCCGCGCGTCGTCGGCGACGTCGGCAAGGCGGGCGTCGCGATCGACAGCGTCGAGGACATGAAGATATTGTTCGACGGCATCCCGCTCGACCAGATGTCGGTCAGCATGACGATGAACGGCGCGGTGATCCCGATCCTCGCCTTCTTCATCGTCGCGGGCGAGGAGCAGGGGGTGGCGCGGTCGCTGCTCGACGGGACCATCCAGAACGACATCCTCAAGGAGTTCATGGTCCGCAACACCTATATCTACCCGCCCGAACCCTCGATGCGGATCATCAGCGATATCTTCGGTTATACGTCGCGCGAGATGCCGAAGTTCAACAGCATCTCGATCTCCGGCTATCATATGCAGGAGGCGGGGGCGACGCAGGTGCAGGAACTCGCCTTCACCATCGCCGACGGCATCGAATATGTGAAATATGGCGTCGCATCCGGCCTCGACATCGACAAGTTCGCCGGTCGGCTGTCCTTCTTCTTCGCCATCGGCATGAACTTCTTCATGGAGGCGGCGAAGCTGCGCGCGGCGCGCGTCCTGTGGCATCGCGCGATGACGAAGCTCGGCGCGCAATCCGAACGCTCGAAGATGCTGCGCACCCATTGCCAGACGTCGGGCGTGTCGCTGACCGAGCAGGACCCCTACAACAACGTCATCCGCACGACGATCGAGGCGATGGCGGCGATGCTCGGCGGCACCCAGTCGCTCCACACCAATGCGCTCGACGAGGCGATCGCGCTGCCGACGGATTTTTCCGCCCGCATCGCCCGCAACACCCAGATCATCATCCAGGAAGAGACCGGCATGTGCAATGTCGTCGATCCGCTGGGCGGCAGCTATTATGTCGAGGCGCTGACGCAGGAACTGGTCGACAAGGCGCAGGCGATCATCGACCGCGTCGAGGCCGAGGGCGGCATGGCGAAGGCGGTCGCGGCGGGCTGGCCCAAGGCGATGATCGAGGAAGCCGCCGCGGCGCGGCAGGCGCGCGTCGACCGCGGCGACGACGTGATCGTTGGCGTCAACAAATATCGCCTGAAGGACGAGGACCTGCTCGAAACGCTCGAGGTCGACAACACCAAGGTGCGCGAAGCGCAGGTCGCGCGCATCAACACGGTGAAGGCGAGCCGCGACGAGGCGGCGTGCCGCGCGGCCCTCGACGCGCTGCGCAGGGCGGCGGCCGCGCCGCAGTCGATCGAGACCAACCTGCTCGCCCACGCGGTCGATGCGGCGCGCGCCCGCGCGACGCTCGGCGAGATTTCGGCGGCGATGGAGGAAGCCTTCGACCGCTATGCGACCGTGCCGACCCCGGTGAAGGGCGTCTATGCCGCGCCCTACAAGGACGACGGCCGCTGGCAGCAGGTCGTCGACGGGGTCAAGGCGGTCGAGCGCCGGCTGGGCCGCGCGCCCAAGCTGCTGATCGCCAAGATGGGGCAGGACGGGCACGACCGCGGCGCCAACGTCATCGCCTCGGCCTTCGGCGACATGGGTTTCGACGTCGTCTCAGGCCCCCTGTTCCAGACGCCGGAGGAAACGGTGGTGCTCGCGCTCGAAAGCGGGGTCGACGCGGTCGGTGCGTCGAGCCTCGCCGCCGGGCACAAGACGCTGATCCCCGAACTGATCCGGGGCCTCAAGGAAGCCGGGCGCAGCGACATCAAGGTTATCGCGGGGGGCGTCATCCCGCCGCAGGATTATGATTATCTGCGCGACGCCGGGGTGCAGGGTATCTATGGACCCGGTTCCAACGTGGTCGAATGCGCCGCCGACGTGCTGCGCCTGCTCGGCCACAATATGCCGCCACTGGAGGATGCCGCATGACTGAGATGAAGCCCGAAACGCTGACCGTCCACGCCGGGACCCAGCCCGATCCGACGACCAAGGCGCGGATCACCCCGATCTATCAGACCTCATCCTATGTCTTCGACAGCGTCGAACATGCCTCGCGCCTGTTCAACCTCGAAGAGTTCGGGAACATCTACACGCGGATCATGAACCCGACCAACGGCGCGCTGGAGGGCAAGATCGCCGCGCTCGAAGGCGGCGCGGGCGCACTCGCAGTGGCGTCGGGCCACGCGGCGCAGTTCCTGACCTTTCACACGCTGATGGAACCGGGCTGCGAGATCGTCGCGGCGCGCAAGCTGTATGGCGGGTCGCAGAACCAGCTTGGCCAGAGTTTCCGCAAGATGGCGTGGACAACGCATTTCGTCGACGCCGACGATGCCGGCAATGTCGCCGCTGCGATCACCGACAAGACGCGCGCGGTGTTCATCGAAAGCCTCGCCAACCCAGGCGGGGTCGTGCAGGACATCGAGGCGATCGCCAAGGTCGCGCATGATGCCGGGGTGCCGCTGATCGTCGACAACACGATGGCGACACCGATGCTGTGCCGCCCGATCGAGCATGGCGCCGACATCGTCGTTCATTCGACGACCAAGTTCCTCAACGGCCATGGCAATGCGATCGGCGGGGTGATCGTCGACGCGGGATCGTTCGACTGGACGAAGGGCGGCAAATATCCGACGCTGACCGAGCCCAACGCCTCCTATCACGGCATCAAGTTCGCCGAAACGTTCGGCAACCTCGCCTTCATCCTCGCCGCGCGGACGCTCGGCCTGCGCGACCTCGGCCCGGCGCTCGCACCGATGAACGCGTTCCTCGCGCTCACCGGCATGGAGACGCTGGCGCTGCGGATGGAGCGCCATTGCAGCAACGCGCTCGCGCTCGCCAAATGGCTGCGTGCGCATCCGAAGGTCGATTGGGTGTCCTACGCCGGGCTGGAGGACGACCCCTATCACGCGCTCGCGAAGCGCTATCTCGGCGGCAAGGGCGGCGCGGTGTTCACCTTCGGGCTCAAGGGCGGCTACGACGCGGGCGTCAAGCTGGTGTCGTCGGTGAAGATGTTCAGCCACCTCGCCAACCTCGGCGACACACGCTCGCTCATCATCCATCCCGCCTCGACCACGCACAGCCAGCTTTCCGAAGCCGAACTCGTCGAGACGGGCGCGGGTCCCGACGTGGTGCGCGTGTCGGTCGGCATCGAGCATATCGACGACATCATCGCCGACCTCGCACAGGCGCTGGAGGCGATCGCGTGAGCCAGATCCAATCCACTCCGCCCCCTCATCCGTTCGTGTCGAGCGAAGTCGAGACACCGGGAGGTCGTGCGCGACCGATGGGCATCTCGACTTTGCTCGATGCGAACGGAGCGGGAGAGGCGCGCAATGACTGGACGCGCGAGGAAATCGCCGCGCTGTTCGACCTGCCGTTCGATGAGCTGATGTGGGAGGCGCAGGGCATCCACCGGCGCCACCATGCGCGCGGCGAGGTGCAGCTCTGCACCTTGCTCAGCATCAAGACCGGCGGCTGCGCCGAGGATTGCGGCTATTGCTCGCAGTCGGCGCACGCCGAAACGGGGCTGAAGGCGACCAAGCTGATGGACGTCCGCGCCGTGCTGCAGGCGGCGGCCGAGGCGAAGGATGCGGGCTCGCAGCGCTTCTGCATGGGCGCGGCGTGGCGCAACCCCAAGGACCGCGACATGCCCGCGATCGTCGAGATGATCGAGGGCGTGCGCCAGATGGGCATGGAAACCTGCATGACGCTGGGGATGCTCACCCGCGAGCAGGCGCAGACGCTCGCGGTCGCGGGGCTCGATTATTACAACCACAACATCGACACGAGCCCGGAGAATTACGGCAACATCATCTCGACCCGCACCTTTCAGGACCGGCTCGACACGCTGGAAGAGGTTCGCGCGGCGGGCATCAACGTCTGTTCGGGCGGCATCGTCGGCCTGGGCGAGACGCGCGAGGATCGCGTCGGCTTCATCCACGCGCTTGCAACGCTGCCGCGGCATCCCGAAAGCGTGCCGGTCAACGCGCTGATCCCGATCAAGGGCACGGTGCTCGGCGACATGCTCGCCGATACGCCGCTGGCGCAGATCGACGACATCGAGTTCGTCCGCACCGTCGCGGTCGCGCGCATCACGATGCCGAAGTCGATGGTTCGCCTGTCTGCGGGCCGCGAGAGCATGTCGGAGGCGACGCAGGCGCTATGCTTCATGGCGGGCGCGAACAGCATCTTCACCGGCGACAAGCTGCTGACCACGGCGAACGCGGGCGATAGCAAAGACGCCGCGCTGTTCGCCAAGCTGGGGCTGCGCCCGATGGAGAGCGAAGAGCCGATGCGGATGGAGGCGGCGGAGTGAGCATCGCGCGCCTTATCCTTGTTGCGACGGCCTTGGGCGTGTGCACGCCCGTGGCCGAGGCGTGTGGATATCAGCCGGAACGGTTAAAGATTAGCCGTATCCGAGAGGTAAGCGATGTAGTTGTAAAAGGTCAGCTAACCTACTCATTTAGCGACGAAGAAGATCTGCCATTTGGTGCGCCTGACTGGCTCGTTGGCAACATTGCCGCGCAAAAGATCATGAAGGGGATTCCAGCCGAGTCATACCCAATCCGCCACAGCGTTATGCAATTCTATTGCAGCGGTGCCGGATGGGAACCCGATCGCGAACACCCGAAGCCGACTTACTCCGGCGACTTCTACCTGCGGCGCACTGCCGATAACCACTACGTCATTTTGGGATACAGGCCATAATATGTTCAAGAAAATCCTGATCGCCAACCGCGGCGAAATCGCCTGCCGCGTCATCAAGACCGCGCGCCGCATGGGCATTGCGACCGTCGCCGTCTATTCGGACGCCGACGCGCGCGCGCCCTTCGTGCGCATGGCCGACGAGGCGGTGCACATCGGCCCGTCGCCCGCGTCCGAATCCTATCTGATCGCCGACAGGATCATCGAAGCCTGCAAGGCGACGGGGGCTGAGGCGGTGCATCCGGGCTATGGCTTCCTGTCCGAACGCACCAGCTTCGCCGAGGCGCTGGCCAAGGAAAATATCGCCTTCATCGGCCCGCCGGCGAACGCGATCGCCGCGATGGGCGACAAGATCGAGTCGAAGAAGCTTGCGAAGGAAGCGGGCGTCAACGTCGTCCCCGGCTTCGTCGGCGAAATCCGCGACACCGAGCATGCGGTCGAGATTTCGAACGAGATCGGCTATCCGGTGATGATGAAGGCGTCGGCGGGCGGCGGCGGCAAGGGCATGCGCCTCGCCTATGACGAAAAGGACGTCCGCGAGGGGTTCGAGAGCGTCAAGCGCGAAGGGCTGAACAGCTTCGGCGACGACCGCGTCTTCATCGAGAAGTTCATCCTCAACCCGCGCCATATCGAGATTCAGATCCTCGGCGACCAGCACGGCAACATCCTCTATCTGAACGAGCGCGAATGCTCGATCCAGCGCCGTCACCAGAAGGTGGTCGAAGAGGCGCCGTCGCCCTTCGTGACCGAGAAGATGCGCAAGGCGATGGGCGAACAGTGCGTCGCGCTGTCGAAGGCGGTCGGCTATTACAGCGCGGGCACGGTCGAACTGATCGTCTCGGGCGCCGATCCGACGGGCGAGAGCTTCTATTTCCTCGAAATGAACACCCGGCTTCAGGTCGAGCATCCGGTGACCGAGGCGATCACCGGCATCGACCTGGTCGAACAGATGATCCGCGTCGCGGCGGGCGAGAAGCTCGAACTGACGCAGGACGACATCAAGATCGACGGCTGGGCGATCGAGAATCGCGTCTATGCCGAGGACCCCTATCGCGGCTTCCTGCCTTCGACCGGGCGGCTTGTGCGCTATTCGCCGCCTCCCGCAAGCCGCCATCAAGCCCCGTTCGCATCGAGCGAAGTCGAGATGCCCATCGGTCGTGCGCGACTTCCTGGTGTCTCGACTTCGCTCGACACGAACGGAGATGAGAAGGCGGGTTATATCCGCGTCGATGATGGCGTGGCCGAAGGCGGCGAGGTGTCGATCTTCTACGACCCGATGATCGCCAAGCTGATCACCTGGGGCGAGACGCGCGACGAGGCCGCCGATCTGCAGGTCGCGGCGCTCGACCGCTTCGAGCTCGAAGGGCTCGGCCACAATATCGATTTCGTCTCGGCGATCATGCAGCACCCGCGCTTCCGC
>NZ_MEFH01000035.1:0-6230 GCF_001725095.1 Sphingopyxis sp. SCN 67-31
TGATGGCAATGCGGCGCGCGGCGCCGTCGAAGCGATAGTCGATCGTGATGCCCGATCGCGCCCATTTTCCGGCATTGTCGAGCAGGTTCGACAATATCTCGCTCAGATCCTCGGCATCCATGGGAAGCGAAGGGGCGGCCGGGTCGAGCGCCGCCGCGGTCGCAGCGAAGCGCTTGCCCGGATGACAGCGTTCCATCGCGGCGATCAGCGGCGGCAGGATCGCGGCGAGCCGCACGCCGCCGACCATCCCCGCATGCGACCCGCCCGACCGGACGCGCGACAGATGATAGTCGATCTGGCGCTGCATCGTCTCGCTTTCGGACAGGAAGACGTCGGCCGCGGCGCTTTCGGTGCCGCGCTGTTGCAGCCGTTCGGCCTCGTCGGTGACGACGGCGAGCGGGGTGCGCAGCGAGTGCGCCAGCGCGCCCGCGGCGACACGCCCGCGTTCGACGATCTCGGCATTGCGCGCCAGATAGCTGTTCAACGGATCGACGAGCTGGCGGATCTCGTCGGGAAACACCCCCTCGATGTGATCGGCCTGCCCGCGGCGCAGGGCCGCGATCCGCGCGGCCAGCCGGTTGAACGGCCGGAAGCCGAGCGTGATGATCGCAAGGCCGCTTGCCAGAAGCGCGAGCGCGAGCAGGCTGAGCCACAGGCTGAGCTCGCGGGTGAAGCTCGCGATGACGGCGCGCAGCAGGCGCTCGTCGGTGGCGATGACGAAATGCAGCGGGGCGCCGCCCGGCATGGCGCGCTCGAAGCCATAGGTGATCGTGGGGCCCGTCGGGCCGTTTTCGACGCGGTGCAGGATGTCCGGGCTGTGCGCGACATCCTCGTCGAGCGCGCCGCGCGTCATAGAGGGCGACTTCAGCGAGCGATAGCCGGGGCGCCCGATCTGCCAGTAAAATCCGGACAGAGGCACCGCATAGCGCGGATCGGACAGCGGCCGCGACAGGCGGGGGTTACCCGCTGCGTCGAGGACGGTCAGTTCGGCCAGCTCGCGGACATGAACCTCCAGCTCTTCATGATATTGCTGTTCGACATGGCTGCTGAACAGCCGCACCGACGAAAACCACAGCGCGCCGATGCCCAGCGCCACCCAGATCAGGATGGCGGCCAGAAAGCGCGCGCGCAGGCTGGAAAAGAGTCGGGTCACAAATCGAGCCGATAGCCCAGGCCGCGCACGGTGCGAATAGCGTCGCGTCCGATCTTGCGGCGCAGCCGGCTGATATGCGCTTCCACCGCGTTGCGATCGCGCTCGGCTTCGAGTGCGTAAAGCTGATCGAGGATGTCGGCTTGCGACAAGATATGTTCGGGACGCCGCATGAAGAGGTGCAGCAGCGCGAACTCCTTGCGGCTGAGCGTCAGCGCTTCGCCGTGCAGCGTCGCGGTGGACGCGACGGGGTCGAGCGAAAGCGGACCGACCGTCAGCGCGTTGCTGCCGCGCCCGCGTCCACGCCGCCACAGCGCATGCAGCCTCGCCAGCAACTCTTCGAACCGCACCGGCTTGACGATGAAATCATCGGCGCCGCTGTTCAGCCCCTCGACCTTTTCGCGCCAGTTGCCCCGCGCGGTCAGGATCAGGATCGGCACCGTCCGCCCGGCGCCGCGCCAGTGGCGCAGCACATCAATCCCGTCGCCGTCGGGCAGCCCCAGATCGAGGATCACCGCGCCCAGCATGTCGATGTCGGGCCAGTCGCGGGCGTCGCCCGCCGACGCGGCGCTGTCGACGGCAATCCCCGCCGCCACCAGCCGCTCGGTCAGGCGGCGGCGCAGTTCGGGATCGTCTTCGACCAGCAATACACGCATCGGCATCTTGTCCTTGTGGGGATGATCTCACCGTCTTCATCCCGGTGCGATGGTCCTAGGATCCTGACCCTAGCGCAATTGCCTGACGCGACACTGACAAAATGTCAGGCTGGCGTCAGACTCGCTTGGCAGAGGGCGGCCATGGACAGGAAAGCCCTTATCGCCGCATCGACCGCGCTCGCCCTCGCGGCGGGTGCCGGAGCCCTCTGGTGGTCGAAGGAGGCGCCCCCGCCTGCGCCCGACGGCGGCGAAGCGGCCATGGCGCCGGGCAAGCTGACGGCCCGACAGATCGAGAAGCTCGGCATCGCGACCGCAGTCGCGGCGGCCGCCAGCAGTGCCGAGCTTGGCGCGGTCCCTGCGACCGTATCGCTGCCCCCCGATGCGCGGGTCGCGGTGACCGCGCCATTCGACGGGATTGCGGTGCGGCTGTTTGTCGTCGAGGGCGAGGCGGTTGTCGCCGGTCAACCGCTCGCCAGCATCCGCGCCGCCGAGCCTGTCCAATATGGCGCGGCGCTGGCGCGCGCGCAGGCGCAGCTGGAGGTTGCCCGCGCCGCGGCGGGCCGCACCGGTCAGCTGGCCAAGGAAGGCATTGTCGCGGGCGCCCGCGCCGACGAGGCGCGCGCCGCGCTGCGCGAGGCAGAAGTCAATGTCGCCGAAAACCGCCGCATTCTGGCGCAGGCCAATGCCGACGGCAGCGGCATAATGACGCTGCGCGCGCCGATCGGCGGCCGGATCTCCGCCGTCAATGTGCAGGCGGGCGGCCCGGTAGGCGGCCTCAGCGCGCCGTTCATCGTCGAAAATACGGCGCGGCTGATGCTCGATCTGCAAATCCCCGAACGGCTCGCGGGCGCGGTGCATCCGGGCACACCCGTCGAAGTCCGGATGCCCGGCACCGCGCCCGCCACCGGCCGCGTCATCGCCGTCGGCGGCTCGATCGACCCCGCGACGCGCGCGCTGACGGCAAAGGCACGCCTCGACGCCGCACCCGCACTGGTCAGCGGCAAGTCGGTCGTCGCGATCCTCGGCGGCGTTCAGCCCGTCGCCGGGGCGAGCATCCCCGCTGCCGCGCTGACACGGGTCGGCGACAGGGATGCGGTTTTCGTGAAGGGGACGGACGGCTTCGCGCTGCGCCCCGTCACCATCGCCAGCCGCGTCGGGGCCAGCGCGACGATAACCGCCGGACTGAAGCCCGGCGAACGCGTCGCAACCTCGGCAATCGCCGAACTCAAGGCCGTGCTGGGCGGCGAATAGGATGCTCGCCAAACTCGTCGAAAAGGCGCTCGCGCTGCGTCTCGCCGTCATCGGTGCCGCACTGCTGCTGGGCGGGATCGGGGCCTGGTCCTTCGCCAATCTGCCGATCGATGCCTTTCCGGACATCAGCTCGACGCAGGTCAAGATCATCCTGAAGGCGCCGGGCATGACCCCCGAGGAGGTCGAGAGCCGCGTCATCACGCCGATCGAGATGGAGATGCTGGGCATCCCCGATCAGGCGAACCTGCGCTCGGTCGCCAAATATGCGATCGCCGACATAACGATCGATTTCAAGGACGGCACCGATATCTATTGGGCGCGTAGCCAGGTCGCCGAGCGGCTGTCGAATGTCGCGGGCGACCTGCCGGCGACGGTCGAGGGCGGGATGGCGCCGATCTCCACGCCGCTGTCCGACATGTATATGTTCACGCTCGAAGGGCCGCAGGATCTGACCGAAAAGCGGCGGGTGCTCGACTGGATCATCCGCCCGGCGCTGCGCACCGTTCCCGGCGTTGCCGATGTCAACGCGCTCGGCGGCTTTGCCGAAACCTTCGAGGTGCGCCCCGACAATGGCGCGCTGGCGGCGGCGGGGCTGAGCGTCGAGGATCTGCGCGCGGCGATTGAAGCGAGCAATCGCAACGACGGCGCCGGCCGGCTCAAGATCGGCGACGAAGCGCTGATCGTGCGCTCGGTCGGCGCGATCCGCACGCTCGACGATCTCGCCTCGGTCGTGGTGCGGTCGCAGGATGGCGGCATCGTGCGCGTCGGCGACGTCGCGGCGGTGCGCGCCGGGCATCTGACGCGCTATGGCGCGGTCACGAAGGACGGCAAGGGCGAGGCGGTCGAGGGACTGGTCATCGCGCTGCGCGGCGCCGACGCGTCGAAGGTCGTCGACGGGGTCAAGGCGCGGCTCGCGGAAATCCAGCCCAGCCTGCCGCGCGGGATGCGCGTCGATGTCTTCTACGACCGGTCGGACCTCATCGAACGCGCCGTCGGGACGGTCGAGAAGGCGCTGATCGAAGCGACGATCCTCGTCGTCATCCTGCTGCTGCTGTTTCTGGGCGATGTCCGCGCGTCGGTCATCGTTGCACTCGCGCTGCCGATGGCGGCGCTGCTGACCTTCATCTTCATGCGGGCGATCGGACTGACCGCCAATCTGATGAGCCTCGGCGGCCTTGCCATCGCGGTCGGCATATTGGTCGACGGCGCCGTGGTCGTCGTCGAAAATGTCGTCGAGCGCTTGTCCGATCCCAGGCATCGCCGGATGGGCAAGTTGCATGCTGTGTTCGTCGCCGCGTCCGAAGTCGCGATGCCGGTCGCCTCGGGGCTCCTTATCATCGCGCTCGTGTTCCTGCCACTGCTCACGCTCGAGGGGCTGGAGGGCAAGCTGTTCGCGCCCGTCGCGCTGACCATCGTGCTCGCGCTGCTTTCGGCGCTGGTCCTGTCGCTGACGCTGGTGCCGGTGCTCGCCTATTTCATCCTGAAGCAGCAGGACGGCCACCGCGAACCGCGCCTGATGCGTTTCCTGGCGCCGCGTCACGCGCGGGCGCTCGACTGGGCCTTTGCCCACCGCCGGACCGTTGCCGGGATATCCGCGATCGGCCTGCTGCTCGCCGGGGTCGCCTATACCGTGACCGGCAAGACCTTTCTGCCGACGATGGACGAGGGGTCGACGATCGTTCAGCTCACCAAGCTGCCGAGCATCAATATCGAGCATAGCGCCGCGGGCGACATGAAGGTGCAGCGCGCGATCCTCGAACAGGTGCCCGAAGTCACCAGCGTGATCGCGCGCGTCGGCAGCGACGAGCTCGGCCTCGACCCGATGAGCCCCAACGAGACCGACAGCTTTCTGAAGCTGAAACCGCGGTCCGAATGGCGCGTCGCCGACAAGGACTGGCTCAACGACCGGATTCGCGCCGTGCTCGCCGATTTTCCGGGGATCGAGCCCAGCTTCACCCAGCCGATCGAGATGCGCGTTTCCGAAATGCTCACCGGTGCGCGCGGCGACCTGGCAATCAAATTGTTCGGCCCCGACCTCAAGGAACTGGCCCGGCTCGCGGGCGCGATCCAGGGCCGGCTCGAAACGATCCGCGGGACGAGCGAGGCGATGACGGTTGCCAACGACAGCGTCGATTATCTGCAGATCGATATTGATCGTATGGCCGCGGGGCGGGCGGGAATGCCCGTCGACATGCTGCAGGACATGATGCGCGCCGATGTCGAGGGCGTCCGCGCCGGCACGATCGCCGAAGGCGCGCGCCGGATTCCCGTGGTTATCCGCGGCGAAGGCGGCGACGGCATGGACGCGCAAAGCTACACCGACCGTCTCTATCGAACCCCCGCCGGCACCCTCCTTCGCACCAGCGATGTCGCGGCGATCGCACAGGTCGCGGGGCCGGTGAAGCTCGAACATGAAAATGGATCGCGCTTCGCGCTCGTGCAGGCCTTCGTCAGCGGCCGCGACCTTGTCGGCTATGTCGAGGAGGCAAAGGCGGATATCGGCAAGCATGTGAAGCTGCCGCCCGGCTATCGTATCGTCTGGGGCGGCCAGTTCGAGAATCAGCAGCGGGCGGCCGCGCGCCTGATGATCGTGCTGCCGATCGCGGTGCTGATGATCTTCGTCGTTCTTTATCTGACGCTGCGCTCGCTGCGCGCGGCGGCGCTGATCCTCGTCAACATACCCTTTGCGGCGGTGGGCGGGATGATCGCGCTCGCACTATCGGGCGAATATCTGTCGGTTCCCGCCTCTGTCGGCTTCATCGCGCTGCTCGGCATCGCGGTGCTCAACGGGCTCGTCATGGTCAGCTATTTCCGTCAGCTGCGCGAACGGGGTGTCCCGCTGCACCAGGCGGTGCGCGAGGGCGCCGCACGGCGCCTGCGCCCGGTGCTGATGACCGCGAGCATCGCCGCCTTCGGCCTCGTCCCGCTGCTCTTCGCGTCGGGTCCGGGTTCGGAAATCCAGCGCCCGCTTGCCATCGTCGTTATCGGCGGGCTGGTGACGGCGACGCTGCTCACACTCATCCTGCTGCCCATCCTGTACGAGCGTTTCGGCGAAAGCGCTGCCGAGCGCGGCGCGGGCGATCAGGTTCATCCTGCCGGAGCCCCTGCATGACCCGCCTTCTGGTCCTTGCCGCCAGTCTGGCCCTGACGCCGCCTGCCGCCGCCGAGCCGGG
>NZ_MEFH01000036.1:0-6146 GCF_001725095.1 Sphingopyxis sp. SCN 67-31
TCGGGCCTGCTGATGCCCGGCATGTTCGTGACCGCGCTGTTCGACCAGGCGGTGAACCCCGCGGCAATGCTGGTGCCGCAGGCCGCGGTGCAGCGCGATTTCGACGGATCGGCCTTCGTCTATCTGGTCGGCAAGGACAATAAGGCCGAACGGCGCAAGGTCGACGCGGACCGCACGGTCGGCGCGAACTGGGTCGTCACCGGCGGGCTGAAACCGGGCGACCGGGTCATCACGCAGGGAGTCGGCAACCTGAAGCAGGGATCGGCGATCAAGCCCGTGCCCGCGTCCAGTCCGCAGCGGGTGGGGGCGCCCGCGGGGAAGAGCGCCGACAAGAGCGCCGCGACGAAAGGACAATAACGCCCCATGTCGCGCATTTTCATCGATCGGCCGATCTTCGCCTGGGTACTGGCCATCGTCGTCATGCTCGGCGGGCTCGGCGCGCTGTTTTCGCTGCCGATCGAACAATATCCCGACATCGCGCCGACGCAGGTCAATATCCGCGCCAGCTATCCCGGCGCCTCCGCCGAGACGATCGAGAACAGCGTCACGCAGGTGCTCGAGCAACAGCTCACCGGTATCGACGGCCTGCTCTATTTCAGCTCGCAGTCGAGTTCGCGCGGGCAGGCAACGATTACCGCCATCTTCGCCAAGGGCACCGATCCCGACATCGCGCAGGTGCAGGTGCAGAACAAGATCGCCTCCGCCATCTCGCGCCTGCCGCAACAGGTGCAAAGCCAGGGCGTGCGCGTCACCAAGTCCAATTCGGATTCGCTGCTGCTCGTCGGCGTCTATGACACCACCGACACGCGATCGAACCAGGATGTGTCCGACTATCTGTCGTCGAACGTGCAGGATCCGCTGTCGCGCGTCGAAGGCGTCGGCGACGTCAATGTCTATGGCTCGCCGCACGCGATGCGCATCTGGCTGAACCCGCAGCGGCTCGCCGCGGTGTCGCTGATGCCCGGCGACGTCGTCACCGCGATCACCGCACAGAACAGCGAGGTCGCGGCGGGCGAGGTCGGCGGCACCCCGGCGCCCGAGGGACAGATGCTGAATGCGACCGTAACCGCGCAGTCGCGGTTGCAGACGCCCGAAGAGTTCGAGAATATCGTGCTCAAGACGCTGCCCGACGGGTCGACTGTAAGGATCAGAGACGTCGCGCGGGTCGAGGTCGGCGCCGAAAATTACGGCACCATCGTGCGCATCAACGGCCATCCGGGTGCGGGCATCTCGATCTCGCTATCGCCCGGCTCCGACGCGCTGGAAACCGCCGACCGGGTCAAGACGCGCGTTGCCGAACTGGCGCAGGATTTTCCCGACGGCCTGACCTATGCCTATGCCAACGACGCCACCGCCTTCATCAAGCTGTCGGTGAGCGAAGTGCAGAAATCGCTGTTCGAGGCGATCCTGCTTGTCGTGCTGGTGATGTTCGTCTTCCTGCAAAGCTGGCGCGCGGTGCTGATCCCGGCGATCGCGGTGCCGGTCGTGCTGCTTGGCACCTTCGGCGTCTTCTATATCGCCGGTTTCACGATCAACACGCTGACCCTGTTCGGCCTGACGCTCGCGATCGGCCTGCTCGTCGACGACGCGATCGTCGTGGTCGAGAATGTCGAGCGGCTGATGGAAGAGAATCCCGGCATGTCGGCGCGCGAGGCGACGATCCAGTCGATGAAGGAATTGCAGGTCGCACTGATCGCGATCGCGATGGTGCTGTCGGCGGTCTTTCTTCCGATGGCCTTTTTCGGCGGATCGACGGGCGTCATCTATCGCCAGTTCTCGATCACCATCGTGTCGGCGATGGCGCTGTCGGTGCTCGTCGCGCTGATCCTCAGCCCGGCGCTGACCTCGACCCTGCTCAAACCGCGCAGCCATGGCGGCGACGAGGGTCGGCCGCACCGTTTCCCGCGCCTGCACGCCGCGATGATCCGCGCCCGCGACGGCTTCAACACGCGGTTCGAACGCACGGTCCGCGGCTATGTCGGCAGCGTGACCCGCGTCGTCGACCGCAAATGGCTGTTCCTTGGCATCTACGCCATCATTCTGGTGCTGCTGGTGCTGATGTTCGTGCGCCTGCCGACCGGCTTTCTGCCCAATGAGGATCAGGGCCGCGTTTCGGTGCAGTTCCGCTTGCCCGCCGGCGCGACGCAGGAACGCACGCTCGCCGTGCGCGACAGCGTCGAAAAATATCTGCTGAGCCAGGAAAAGGCCAATGTCGGCGCGCTCTTCCTCGTCGCGGGCGGCGGCGGGGGCGGTGCGACCGGCCAGAATACCGGCCAGGGCTTTTTGAACCTCGTCCACTGGGACGACCGGCCCGGCAAGGAGAACACCGCCGACGCGATCGCCGACCGGACGCGCAAGGCGCTGTCGGGCCTGCGCGACGCGCAGGTCTTCGCCCTCGTTCCCGGCGCGGTGCGCGGTCTTGGCGATTCGTCGGGCTTTACGATGGAGTTCCAGAACCGCAGCGGGATGAGCCGCGCCCAATTCGTCGCGGCGCGCGACCGGCTGCTCGACATGGCCAATGCCAATCCCAAGCTTACCTCGGTGCGGCTCAGCGATCTTCCCGATGTTGCGACGTTGAAGGTCGATATCGATACGCAGCGGCTGACCGCCTATGGCCTCAGCAACGGCGATGTGAACAACACGCTGGCGACCGCCTGGGGCGGCCGCTACGTCAACGACTTCATCGACAAGGGCCGCGTCAAGCGCGTCTATGTCCAGGGCGACGCCCCCTATCGCGCCAAGCCCGACGATATCGGGCAATGGTATGTCCGCTCGTCCGATGGCGAGATGTCGCCCTTCTCGGCCTTTTCGAGCATCGGCTGGTCGACCACCCCGGCCAGCACCTCGCGCTTTCAGGGCGTCCCGGCGTTCGAAATTTCGGGGCAGGCGGCCGCCGGCGTCAGTTCGGGCGAGGCGATGGACGAGATGGAGCGGATGGCGGCCGAAATTCCCGGCACCAGCGTCGCCTGGGCGGGCGCTTCCTATCAGGAACGCCTGTCGTCGGGGCAGGCGCCCCTGCTCTATGGCCTGTCGCTGCTCGTCGTCTTCCTCTGTCTTGCCGCGCTTTACGAAAGCTGGTCGATCCCGCTTGCGGTGCTGCTCATCATTCCGCTGGGGCTGGTCGGCGCGGTTTTCGCGGTGACGCTGCGCGGGCTGGAAAACGACGTCTATCTGCAGATCGGGTTGCTGACGACGATGGGACTGGCGGCGAAGAATGCGATCCTGATGATCGAGTTCGCCGAACAGGAGGAACGCAAGGGCCGCCGCGTTATCGAGGCAGCGGTCGAGGCGGCGCGCATCCGTTTGCGTCCGATCCTGATGACCAGCTTTGCCTTCATCTTCGGCGTCCTGCCCCTCGCCATCGCAACCGGTGCGGGGGCCAACAGCCGCGTTGCGATCGGTACGTCGGTGATCGGCGGCATGCTGACTGCCGCGCTGCTCGCCATTTTCTTCATCCCGCTCTTCTTCGTGCTCGTGCGCCGCGGCGTGCGCGACGGGCTTGCCGCGCTGCGCCGGCGCTTCGGCAAAAAGGACGGCGGCGCGGAGGTGACGGCATGAAACGCGCGCCCTTCCTGATGATCGCAGCGCCGCTGATGCTCGCGGGCTGTTCGCTTGCGCCGAAGACGGCGTTACCGCCGCCCCCGGTGCCGCAAGGCTGGCCGGTCGGCGACGCCTATCTGATCGAGAGCGAGGCAGCGCTGCCGATCCTGTCCTACAAACAGCTGTTCACCGACGCGCGGCTCCAGTCGCTCGTCGAACAGGCGCTCGCGAACAATCGCGACCTGCGCACCGCCTATGCCAATCTGGCGGCGGCGCGCGCGCAGGTGCGGGTCAGCCGGGCGGCGCAATTCCCGGCGATCGGCGTCAGCGCGAGCGGCGACTATGCCGACCGTGGCGGCTCCGGCGGCGCGGGCAGCAGTTTCGCGCTGCAAGGCGGGGTCACCGCCTTCGAACTCGACCTGTTCGGGCGCCTCGCCAACGCGAATGCCGCCGACCGCGACCGCGCGCTGGCGACCGAGGCCGCGTCGCGCACCGTGCGGTTGAGCCTGATCGCCGATCTTGCCAATGCCTGGGCCGCCTATGGCGCCGACCGCGACCTGCTCGCCATTGCGCAGGAAACCGCCACCAATGCGCGCGAAAATGTCCGGCTGACGAAGGCGCGGCTCGACGGCGGCGTCGCCCCGCGCACCGACCTCAGGCAAGCCGAACAGATATTGGCGACCGCCGAGGACGCGATCGCGCAGCAGCAGACTGCGATCGCGCAGGACGAAAATCTGATCCGCCTGCTCGTCGGCGGCGATGTCGATCCGGCGCTGTTCCCCGCCAGCCTGGCCGAGGTGACGCCCGCGGTTGCGGCGCCCCCGGCCGGGATGCGGTCGGAAATCCTGTTGCGGCGGCCCGACGTGATCCAGGCCGAATATCTGCTGCGCGCCGCCAACGCCGATATCGGCGTCGCACGCGCACGCCTGTTCCCGACGATTTCGCTGACCGGCCTGCTGGGCTTTGCCAGCGACGCGCTGTCGAGCCTGTTCGACAAGGGCTCCTTCGCCTGGTCGGCGGGCGGCAATGCCAGTGCCTCGATCTTCGATTTCGGTGGCCGCCGCGCCGGGGTGGCGGTGAGCGAGGCGCAGCGCGATGCCGCGCTTGCCAGCTATGAAGGCGCGATCCAGACCGCCTTTCGCGAAGTCGCCGACGCCCTCGCGGTGCAAGGCACGATCGCCGAGCGCGTCCGCGCCGCCGCCGCCAACACCGAAGCCGCGGCCGATACGGCGAGACTCAGCGATGCGCGCTACAAGGGCGGGGTCGACAGTTTCCTCGCCAGCCTCGACGCGCAGCGCAGCCTCTATGCCGCGCGGCGCAGCGAAATCGCGACGGGCCTGCTGCTTGTCCAGACCCGCATCGCCCTGTTCAGCGCGCTTGGCGGCGACAGCAGCGCGGGGTCCGCGGCGCGTTAATCCCGCAATCAAGACGCGAATCCCGACTCCGCTTGACAACCCCATCCGCTCGCGCGCTAATAGAACAAATCAGGAACATTATGCGCGAGTCGTCTTCCTCTCTCGCCGCGCTGCGCCAACGCGTCGCCCGGCTCGCCGATAGCGGCGCCCCGTCCGGCGGGGGCGATGGCGGCTGGCTGGCGAGCGGCCATGCGGATTTCGATGCGGCGATCGGCGGCGGGCTGGCAATCGGCAAGACGCATGAATTTTTCGCAGCCGACGCGCTCGATGCGACGAGCGCTGCCGCCTTTGCCGCGTTGCTCGCGCTGCGTACGCCCGGCGCGGCGCCGCTGCTGTGGCTGCGCACCGCCGATGCCGCACGGCGCGCAGGGCATATCTATGCGCCCGGCATCGCCGAGCTTGGCGGCGACCCCGACCGGCTGCTGCTCGTCGAAACCGCCGACCCCAAAATGCTCCTCGCCTGCGCCAATGACGCGGTGCGGTGCGGCGGATCGGCGGCGGTTATCGTCGAAAGCTGGGGAGCATGGCCCGCGCTCGACCTGACCGCGGGGCGGCGGCTGGCACTCGGCGCACGCGATGCGGGGACCGTGCTGCTGATGCTGCGCCTCAACACCCTTCCCGCGCCCAGCGTGGCGGAAACGCGCTGGACGGTCGCCGCCGCGCCCTCGACCGCGCTCGAGGCCGATGCGCCGGGCGCCCCGGGCTTCACCCTCGACCTGATACGCTGGCGCGGCGGCCCCGCGGGCGCCCGCTGGCAGATGGAATGGAATCGCGATGAGCAAGTCTTCCGGGGGGCGGCGCTATCTGGCGCTCTTCTTCCCGTGGCTCCCGGCCGAACGGCTGTGCCGCGCCGCGCCGCCGCCTGACGCTCCGATCGTCTTTGCCGAAAAGCAGCGCGGGGCGCTCCGTCTTGCGAGCGTCGATCCGCACGCCGCGGCGCTGGGGCTCGGCCCCGGCATGCCGCTCGCCGATGCTCGCGCGCAGGTCGGCGACCTTGCCGTCGTGCCGCACGATCCCGTCGCCGATGCCGCCTGGCTCGACCGGCTGGCGCAGGGCTGCGCGCGCTACACGCCGCTCGTCGCGCTCGATGCCCCCGACGGGCTGATCCTCGACATCGCGGGCGCGGCGCATCTGTTCGGCGGCGAAGCAGGACTTGTCGCCGATGTCGAAGGGCGCATGGACCGGCTGGGA
>NZ_MEFH01000037.1:0-6085 GCF_001725095.1 Sphingopyxis sp. SCN 67-31
AGTGAATGCCGGGGGCGAGCCGCACCTCTACCCGGGCTCGCCGCGCATTCTGGAGCAGCTATTGCGGCCCCAGGATTTTCTGATCCTCAACGAAAAACATGCCGAAGACGCCATGGCCCTGCGCAGCGCGATGCGCGGCACATCTGCGGCCGTGCATGAGCGCGACGCCTATGAATTGTGGCTGGCGATGCTGCCGACCCGGACATCTCGCGGCGTGGTGGTGGTCGATCCGCCTTATGAGCAGACGGATGAACGCGCCCGGATCGCAGTCACCCTCGCCGCCGCTCACCGCAAATGGGCGCATGGCGTGACGGTGATATGGTATCCGCTGAAGGACCGCGCGGCGCATGTGCGATGGAAGCAGCAGCTCAGGCGGCTGGGCATCCCGAAATTCCTGTGGGTCGAACATTGGCTGTACGATGCCGATCAGCCGGGCATCTACAACGGCGCGGGCCTTTTCATCATCAACCCGCCATACGCCTTCACGCAGGCGCTGCCCCCGCTGCTCGAAGCCCTCCGCGCCGCGCTGGCGCCGGAAGGGCACAAGGGCGAGATCGCGGCGGATTGGTTAGCGGATTAAGACAAGCCCCATCACCGATTTTTCGGAAGAGAGCGCGGGAGGCTCTGGCTTCCGGCGTGTCCCGGACTTCGTTGTCAAATTCAAAGGGTAGGCGGAAAACTGGGACGCGACGCTGCTAAAGGCGTCCCACACAGGACCCAATCAAGCACACAAGCAAAGGGCCCTTCGGCCGCATGTGTCGGGTTTGCCTTGGGGGGAAAGTGGTGCCGCTTCAGGACTCGAACCTGTGGCCCCATCATTACGAATGATGTGCTCTACCAACTGAGCTAAAGCGGCAACGATGGGCGCCTCTATCAGCGTGCCGTGGCGAAGACAAGCGTCCTTGCGAAGAAACTGTTTCCGGCGATTTCGTGCGCCTGTGGAGGTGATGCGTGACGACGATAGCGGCCATTTCTGTCCGGCCGCCGTATCAGCACGGAACGATCCGGTCTTTCTCCAATGTCAGAGCGCTGACCGCGCCGCGACGGCTGCGCGGATGATCGTGGGCACCCCGGGATCCTCGATCGTCGGCGGGCATTCGACATGCTGGCCGTTGACGATGCTGCGCAGCAGGTTGCGCAGGATCTTTCCCGACCGCGTCTTGGGAAGCTGCGGCACGACATAGGCGGTCTTCAGCGCCGCGACCGCGCCCAGTTCGGCACGCACCGCGGCGATGACGAGACGCACCAGCGTATCGGGATCGGGGGCACCGGCGCGGGGGACGACGAAGGCGACGGGGATCATCCCCTTGATCGCATCGCCGGCGCCGATGACCGCGCATTCGGCGATGCCGTCCTGCTGCGCGACGATCTGTTCCATCTGACCTGTCGATAGTCGGTGGCCCGCGACATTGATGATATCGTCGGTGCGGCCCATGATGTGGAGGAAGCCCTCGGCATCGAAATGGCCCGCGTCCCCCGTCTCATAATAGCCGGGGAAGCTTTCGAAGTTGCGCGCGAAGCCGACCGGATTGTTCCACAAGGTGCGAAAGGCGCCGGGGGCAAGGGGGGCCTTGATCGTGATCGAGCCGCTCTGCCCGTCGGGGACCGGCTGGCCGTCCTCGCCGAGCACGACGAATTCATAGCCCGGTACCGGAAAGCCGGCGCTCCCGCGCTTGCGCCGGAGGTCGCCGAGCGCGAAGCAGCTGGCGATTGCGGGCCAGCCGAGCTCGGTCTGCCACCAATGGTCGATCACCGGCAGGCCGGTCTTTTCCTCCAGCCAGGCGATGGTGTCGGGATCGGCGCGCTCGCCGGCGAGGAAAATCGCTTCAAGATCGCCCGTCCCGATGTCGGCCAGAAAGGCGGCGTCGGGGTCTTCCTTGCGGATTGCGCGGATCGCTGTCGGTGCGGTGAAGAAGGTCTTGACCCCGTGGCGGACGATCGTGCGCCAGAAGGTGCCGGGATCGGGGGTGCCGACGGGCTTGCCTTCGAACAGGATCGTCGTCGCGCCGACAAGCAGCGGGGCATAAACGATATAGCTGTGGCCCACGACCCAGCCGACATCGGATGCCGCCCAGAAACAATCGCCCGCGCCGATGCCGTAGATATTCGCCATCGACCAGGCGAGCGCGACGGCATGTCCGCCATGTTCGCGCACCACCCCCTTGGGCGTGCCCGTCGTCCCCGAGGTGTAGAGGATATAGAGCGGATCGTTCGCCGCCATGACCGCGGCTTCGGGTATCGGATCGCCGGCACATTCGCTGCGCAGCGTCATCCAGTCGATATCGCGCGGCGGCTGGAGATCGGCGGCAAGCGCATCGCGCTGGACCAGCACGACATGCTCTACCGGGTGGCTGGCGAGCGCGAGGGCTTCATCGACCATCGGCTTGTAGGCGATCAGCCGGCCTCCCTCGATCCCGCACGAGGCCGTCAGGATCAGGCGCGGCGCGGCATCGTCGATGCGCTTGGCAAGTTCGAGCGCCGCAAAACCGCCGAAAACGACCGAGTGGATCGCGCCGATGCGGGCGCAGGCGAGCATCGCAAACACTGTTTCGGGGATCATCGGCATGTAGATGACGACGCGGTCGCCCTTGCCGACGCCCAGCCGCTTGAGCATCGCCGCGACGCGGCCGCTTTCTTCGAGCAATTGCGCATAGGTGAACCGGCGCACCTGCCCGGTGACCGGACTGTCATAGACGAGCGCCGGCGCATGGCCGCGCCCCGCCGCGACATGGCGGTCGAGGCAATTGGCGGCGGTGTTGAGCGTGCCCCCGGCAAACCAGCCCGCATCGGCATCATGGATGCGCTGCGGCGGCGTCACCCAGTCGATCGCCCGCGCGGCGGCGCCCCAAAAGGCGTCGCGGTCGGTGATGCTGTCGGTCCAGGCCTGCCGGTAGGCGTCGCTCATCTGTCGTCCTTTATCGAAATGTCTTGGCGAGAACCACCAGCGTCGGGTCGCCGTCGAACGCTTCGGGGGCGAAGCCCTTTTCGCGCTCGAGTTCGATGGCGGCGTGATTTTCGCGCGCCTCGATCGCGATCGCGCGCCGGACACCGCGCCGTTCGGCCTCGCGGCTGACGAAATCGAGCAGCGCCCAGCCCACGCCTTTGCCGCGATAGTCGCTGCACACCGACACCGCGATTTCGGCAGTGTCCATCGCCGCATCGCAGGCGAGTAGCGCCGATCCGATCAACTTGCCGCTTGCGGCGTCGAAGCCGAGGAAGCTTTCGCTGCGATAATGGTCGGCGTGGATCAGCGGTTCGAGCTGGCGGTGGTTGACGTGGGCGCCGGCCGAAAAGAAGCGGAAGCGCCGGTCCTCGTCGCTGACGCGGTCGAAGAAATCGACGAGCGCTGCCTCGTCGGCTTCGGTGGCGGGTCGCACCAGCACGTCGATGCCGGAACGGGTGGGAAGCAGAAGCGTCGTGTCCATGGGAGAGAGCCTTTCGTTCAAGAGCCTGTGCCTCTTGCGCCCCGGCGTCCGATTATGCCTTGATCCAGCGCAAAGCCCGAAAAATCGGGGGCGAAAAAATCCGGGGAGGATGCGCGACCCGCCATCCTCCCCGGTCCATGCCGAAAGGCCTGCCTATGCGTCGATATTGCGGCGGAAGGTTTCGGGCAGGAACAATAGCCCCACGATCACCGTCAGCGCGGCGATGACGATCGGATACCAGAGGCCGTAGTAGATATCCCCCGTTGCCGCGACCATCGCGAAGGCTGTCGTCGGCAGAAAGCCGCCGAACCAGCCGTTGCCGATATGATAGGGCAGCGACATCGAGGTGTAGCGGATGCGGCTCGGGAACAATTCGACCAGCATGGCGGCGATCGGGCCGTAGACCATGGTCACGAGCAGGACGAGATAGGTCAGGATGGCGATGACCATCGGCTTGTTGATCGCATCCGGATCGGCCTTTGCCGGATAGCCCGCCTTAGTCAGCGCATCCTTGATCTGCCCCTGGAAAGCGGTGATCGCGGCCTTGCGTTCGTCGCCCGTTACCTTGGCGGGATCGGGAGCGGTAAAGCTTTCGGTGCCGATGCGGACGACCGCGACGCTGCCTGCCGGCGCGGCGACGTTCGCATAGCCGATCGCGTTTTTGGCGAGGAAGGCCTTGGCGATGTCGCAGCTCTTGGCGTCGAACTTGTTCTTGCCGACGGGGTCGAACTGCAGCGAACAGTCGGCGTCGTTCGTGGCCACCGTCACCGGCGCCGAAGCCTCGGCCCGGGCAAGCGCCGGGTTCGCGGCTTCGGACAGCGCGTGGAAGGCGGGGAAATAGGTCACGACGGCCAGCGCGCAACCGACCAGGATAATCGGCTTGCGCCCGATCTTGTCCGACAGCCAGCCGAAGAAGATGAAGAAGGGCGTGCCGATCGCCAACGCGATTGCGATCAGGATATTGGTCGTCGCACCATCGACGAGCAGCATCTTTTCAAGGAAGAACATCGCGTAGAACTGGCCGGTGTACCAGACCACCGCCTGGCCGGCGACCGCGCCGAGCAGCGCGACGAGAACCCATTTGGCATTCTTCCACTGGCCGAACGCTTCGGTCAGCGGCGCCTTCGAGGTCGTGCCTTCATCTTTCATCTTCTGAAAGACCGGGCTTTCGGAAAGCTGCATGCGGATCCACATCGACACCGCGAGCAGGATGATCGAAACGAGGAAGGGCACGCGCCAGCCCCAGTCCTTGAACGCCTCTTCGCCGATCAGCGTGCGCGTGCCGATGACGACGAGCAGCGCCGCGAACAGGCCGAGCGTCGCGGTCGTCTGGATGAAGCTGGTGTACAGCCCGCGCCGGTTGTTGGGCGCATGTTCGGCGACATAGGTCGCCGCACCGCCATATTCGCCGCCGAGCGCAAGGCCCTGCACCAGCCGCATGACGATGAGCATGATGGGCGCTGCAACGCCGATCGTGGCATAGGAGGGAAGAAGGCCGACGACGAACGTCGAAAGTCCCATCAAGCCCATCGTCACCAGAAAGGTGTTCTTTCGGCCGACGAGATCGCCGATCCGCCCGAACACCAGCGCCCCGAAGGGACGCACCGCAAAGCCCGCGGCAAAGGCCGCCAGCGCGAAGATAAAGCCGGTCGTTTCGTTGACGCCCGAAAAGAATTGCGCCGATATGATAGTGGCCAGAAGGCCGTAGAGATAAAAATCATACCATTCGAAAACGGTGCCCAGCGACGAGGCGGTGATGACGAGCTTTTCGCTCTGCGTCGCCTCGTGATGCTTGGGCAAATGGTCATATGCCGTTGCCATGAAACCTCTCCCTGTCCCTGTTCGGTTTAGAAACTATATTTTGCGGCAAATTCAAAGCGATCGAGCTGGCCCTTGGCGCCGCTCACGATTTCGCGCTCACCGTGGCGATATTCGATGCCAAGGTCGATGCTCTTGACCGGCGACCAGAAAAGGTTGGCGGCCGCGCTCCACGCCTTGTCGTTGAACCCCGACAGGGTCGCGAGCGGGATCGAACCCGCATAGTCGACATTCTGGTAGCTGCCCATCAGGTTGACCCGGAGCTGCGGCGCCACGGCAAGGCGTACCGCCGCGAGCGCGGCGAACTCGCGAACATCGGCAAGGGTGCCGGTCGCCGGGTCGAACACCGAATCGGGCGCGAAGTTCAGGCCGATATAGCGGCCGGCATTGCTGCCATAGGTCGCCATGAAGCGGATATCGCTGCCCTTGTCGGCGGCAAGATAGATTTTGCCCGCGGCGCTGACGCCCCAGCCGAAATTCTTTGCCGACACGCCGGCATTGGCGACGCGCACTTCGCGCGCGAGGCCCGCGAGCGACAATTCGCCAAGCTTGCCTGCATAGGCGATCCGCGCCGCGAAGTCGGGGATGCTGTCGTCGCCGTTTTCGACCAGCGCCGGGGCGCCGAGGGTGGCGGTTCCCGACTCCGCATTTTCAATCGATGCATGGAGCGTCACGCCGCCGCCGAGCGGCGCCGAGTAGCGGACAAGCGGCTGGCGGACGAACACCGTGCCTTCGGTCGCGCCGACGAAATCGGTGCTTTCGGGCAGCGCGCCGACATATTGGAAGGTCGACCAGTCCTGCCCGAAGGTGAATTTGTCGACCTGGATATAGGCGCGGCGCAG
>NZ_MEFH01000038.1:0-5511 GCF_001725095.1 Sphingopyxis sp. SCN 67-31
CGCGATCGGACCCATTTCAGGGTTCACGCCGTCGGGCAGATTCTCTTGCACGCCCCGCAGACGCTCGCCCACCTGCTGGCGGGCGAAATAGATGTCCGTAGAGTCGGAGAAGACCGCAGTGATCTGCGCGAAGCCATTACGGCTCAGCGAGCGCGTATATTCGATGCCGGGGGTGCCGGCGAGCGCGGTTTCGATCGGGAACGACACCTGCTTCTCGACCAGCTCGGGCGAGAGCGCGGGTGCCCGCACGTTGATCTGCACCTGATTGTTGGTGATGTCCGGCACTGCGTCGATCGGCAGCCGGTAGAGTGAAAACGCGCCGATGACGGCGACGATGGCGGTGAGGAGCAGGACAAGCCAGCGCTTCTCGACCGCCCATGTGACGATGCGGGCGATCATGGCTTAATCCTCGTGGCTCGCTTCGCCCTTGCCGATCTCGGCCTTGAGCGTGAAGCTTCCGGTGGTGGCGATTTGTTCGTTGCCGGTGAGACCCGAGCGGACGATTACCGTGTCGCCCGACGCATCGCCGAGCTGCACCGGGGTCGCCTTGAAGCCCGTAGGCGTGCGAACGAACACGACCGACTTGCCCTCGAAGCTCTGGACCGCCGTCGTCGGCACGCGGATTGCGCCGCTACCGCCGCTGCCCGTGAGCTGGACGGCGGCCGTCACCGGCTCGCCGACCCGCCATTCACCGCCCCGGTTGTCGAGGGTGGCGAGCGCGGGCACGAGCCGCGTCTGCGGATCGAGCGCCGGCGACACGAAGGTCACGCGCGCCGTTGCCTGACGTCCCGCCGCCTTGACCAGCACGGTGTTGCCGGGGCGCACTCGGCCCGCATCCTCAGCCTTCAGGGTGAGCGCGATCGACACCTGGCTCAGGTTGGCGATGCGATAGAGTTCTGCATCCGCCGCGACCGTCTGTCCCAGCGTCACGGGGCGCGCAATGATCTGACCCGAGATCGGCGCGGCGATGCCGAGCCGGTTGAGGCCGCCGCCGCCGACACCGGCGGCCGACACCATGCTCTGCGCCTGCGTCAGCGCGATCCGCGCTTCCGTCGCCGCCGTGCGGGCAGCGATCAGATCCTGTTCCGGAGAGACTCTCTGCGCGAAAAGCCGCTGTTCGCGTGCGAGGTTCGAATTGGCGAGCTGAAGCCGCGCCCGTGCCGCTTCGACCTCGCCCTTGATTTGCGCTGCCTCGCGGCTCTCGATCACCGCGATAGTCTGGCCGCGCCCGACCGATTGCCCAAGGTTGCGCGTTAGAGCGACCACCCGTCCCGCGATCGCGGCCGAGACGACCTGCGTGCCTTGGGGATCGCCCTCAATGATCGCGGGAAGCTCGATCGTTCCGGCTCCGCCGATGATCGGGCGTCCGACCTGCACGCCCGCGGCGGCGATCTGATCTGCCCCTAGCGTGACGACGCCTTCATCGGCATGGCCGCCTTCGGCACCGCCTTTTTCAGCGCCAGCAGCCGCTTCATTGCCCGTTCCATTGGCGGCCGCCTCGTTCCCGGCGTCCTTGCCACCACAGGCAGACAACAGCAGGGCGAGCGACGCCGCGCCCGCAAGATAGAAACTCTTCATCACTGGTTTCCCCCATTGGGCGCAGGAGCGGTCAGTCGCTCCACTTGCGCGCGGGCATTCTGGTAGTTGGCGAGCGCATCGATCGCGGCGACCCGCGTTTCGGCGAGCGTGCGTTCCGCATCGAGCAATTCGAGCTGGCCGAACTTGCCCTCGCGATAGCCGATCCGCGCGATGCGGGCGGCCTCCTGGGCCGCCGCCAGCGCCGGCCCTGACGCCGCGCGGGCGGTGGTCGCCGCATTGGCCGCCTGCGCCTGCGCGTCCGTGATCGCCTGTTCAATGTCGAGCGCGGTCAGGCGGCGCTGCGCATCTGCCTGGGTCCGCTGCGCGGTCGCCTGCGCAATCGCGGCGCGACCATTGTTGAACACCGGGATCGGGATCGACACGCTGAATACCGCCGCCATGTCGTTGGTCGCTTCCAGGCGGCGGATTGCAGGCCCGACATTGACGTCAGGGACGCGATTGGCGCGCGCGAGCCGCACGCCGGCTTCCGCAATGGAGAAGTCCGCGTTGGCTGCGGCCAGCGCGAGTGTGCCGGTCGTGTTGGCCGGTGCCATCGGCCCATAGACGTTCGCACCGGGAAGGCGATCGAGCAGCGTGTCATCGAGCAGGCCGTCGATCGGCCGTCCGATCCGACGCGCCAGATTGGCGCGAGCCGCCTCGGCCAAGCGAAGCTGCCGCTCCACATTGGCGTCGGCATTGATCCGGGCGACGTCCGCACGCTGTTGCTCCAGCGGAGAGGCACGCCCCGCCTGCACGCGGACGCTCGCGGCGCGCAGCGCGTCGCTGGCGATCCGGGCCTGGTCCCGCGCTGTCGTTACCCGCCGGTCGGCGGCGACCGCTTCGACGTAGAGCTGCGTCACCTGAAGCCGGACATCCGCTGCGATGATCGCAGCCTGGATCTCGGCCCGGGACAATTGTGCGTTGGCGACCGCAACGCGGGCGCCGCGCTTGCCGCCTAGCTCGATCGGGATCGCAAAGCCGACCGTGGATTCCGCGCTGCGGACCCCCCGATATGGCCCCGAGCCAATGATGTTTTCAACCTGACCCTGGACCACCGGATTGGGCCGCAAGCCGGCGACCGTGCGGCCCGCACGGGCCGCGTCGATCGCAGCTGTCGCGGCTTCCGCAGCGGGGGCCGAACCGCCCGCCGCACTGACCGCTTGGTCAAGCGTGTAGACCGGCGCGTCCTGCGCAACAGGCGCGGACGGTCCGACCTGCGCCTGCGCCATAGTTGCGCACGACGCTGCGGCCAGCATGGCCGCGAAGATACGATGCATGAGACTAAAACTCCTGACGCTGATCGACAGGCGCGCGCCAACGCACACCCGAATCGGGCGTCAGGCTTGGGGGGGCCTCAGATGGACTATCCCGGTGTGGCCATCGAGCGATGCAGAGGCAGAGATTGTCGGCTCGGGCGCCGTGAGGACAAGGGTGTATTCCATTGTCGCGCGCGCAGGCGCACCCACGTCATGCCCGTGACAATAATTGTGGTGGTGCGGGACGTTCTTGTCCGAATCTGACGGCACCTCATCGCGGTCGCCCGCGGTATGGACGGTAAACTCAACGCCCGCGATGCTTCCTCCCGCCAAATCGGCGGCGTGAGCCATGCCGGCGAAGCTGGTGAGGACCAGCATCAGGCATGTCAGGAGAGGCAGAAAGGCTCGCACGAATTGACGCTTACCACGGAAAGGTTTCCATGTCATTGCAATAACTCGAGCGGAGTTTGGCGCTGTGAGGAAGGCGATCGCCTCTCCGCTCGAAGTCGGTTCGGGATCGAGCAGGCCACGATCCAGACGGAGATACCGGGCAATGTCCGAGGACGACGCGCTTCTTGACCCGTGAATATGGGGGCGGTTGCCCGCCCCCATACCAACACCGTCAGCGGCGCTGCATCTCGCCCGCATGATCGGCGTGATCGCCGGCCTTCTTGGCGTGATCGCAGCAGTCCGCGCCTTCCTTGCAGCACGTCATGTCCGGGCAGCAATCGGCCGCGGTCGCGGCGAAAGCGGTGGAGGACAGGGTGAGCGCGACGGCCGCGCCAATGAGCTTGAACTTCGACATTTAAACTCTCCATAGAACAGTGTGAGGTTGGAAGCGTCACACAGCTCGCGGAGGGGGCGTCGCAGGTGCCCGAGCAAATTCAAGCAGGCCGGCATGTCGCACCGGCCAGGGGCCGGGCGCCGCGTAGGCCAGCGGCGCGACACGGGCGATCGGTGCGCCGTCGAGCGCGGCGGCACAGGGCATCGAGCAGGCGGCAGTAGGAGCCTTCTTCTCCGGGGTGCCATGCCCCTTGCCCTCGCAACCGGGCATTGCCGACGCACTCGGGACGGCCGCGATAGCGACAGCCTCGCAGATCGGCCCGACCCGCATGACCAGCATCAGCGCGAGAAGGGCGATCAGCGCCGCGCGCACGGGGCTGGGAGGGTGAGAACATACGCCGAAGCATGTTCACGATAGTAGGGCCTGAGGCGAATGACTGCAACTTGGAGCTTTGCCGAGCGGCAGGATTTGCTCTATACAAGCGTTACGTGCGGCGTCGAAAGGCGTCCGTTTCCCAAAAGGGAACTAAGGGCCAGGGCCGCTTCCTAGGAGGCGGCCTTTGGTTTTCGGCGGATAGCGATTGAGCTTTCCAGCTCCTCAGGGCTTAGCCTTGGCAGCAGATTGGCGAACTTCCATTCGCGTTCGCATCCTGTATCGGCGGGCACGGTACGTCGCCGAACGAGCAGAACACACAGCAATCTCCCGGCAGGGGGCGCAGCACTACCGCGCAATGCCGGCAATCATAGAAGAACTGGCAGGCGTTGGTGGGCATCGTCTCGGTTGCGACCCCGCCGCACTTGGGGCAGGTCAGGGCGGAGGTGAGCTGCATCAGGAAAGCGCCTTCATCAATGGCGCTTCAAGGCGATCCCATATTAACGCGACCACCGTCAGGACCGTGCCGATCGCGAGCACGATCGGAGTGGCGCTAGAAGGCAGCGGCACGGTGCAGGACCGATCCGCAGCGCAAGCCCTTCGGCGCCGCGCATAGGCCCACCACCCGGCAGCCAGACCGATGAGCGAGAGTGCCGTCAGCGGCCAGCGCAGCGGCATCAGCGCGGCGAAGGTACTGGAAACGCCGGCTCCAACGCTCATTGCCGCAAGCGCGAGCGGCAGGACGCAGCAGGAGGCAGCGGCCAGGACCGCGCCGAAGCTAGTCAGCGCGGCGAGGACGGATAGCCCCGTGTCGGCTCGACGGGTCGGCGCGGGCGGACCCAGAGTTTCGTGCGGCATCGTCCCTTGGTTCATCGGTCGTCTCCGGAGGAATAACCCGCTATGCCTCCTGTAGCGGCTACAGGAGCAAGCGATTTATGCGCGTCGAGCAAAGCATCGCGATAGGCGAGCTGTCGCGCCGGACTGGTGTGAACATCGAGACAATCCGATATTTTGAGCGCGTCGGCGTTCTCACAACGCCACCCCGCACGAGCGGCGGGCGGCGGGTATATGGGGCCGATCACGTCCGCGCCCTTGGATTCATCCGTCGCGCGCGAGAACTCGGTTTCACCCCGGCCGAGGTGCGCGCGATCCTATCACTTGGCGGTCCCGCGCAGGCGTCATGCTGTGAGGTCCGCGAGATCGCGGCCCACCATCTGGAGCGTGTTCGCGCCAAGATGGTCGATCTGGCGCAGCTCGAAAGCGTGCTCGCCACGACTATCGACCGTTGCGGGGGCGACGGGGCGGCAAGTTGCGCCGTGATCGACTTGCTCGACCAACATGCGACTGCGTAGGTGCTGCAATCACCCCGTCTCGCGCAAACGGTCGATTGCGTGAGGATCGCGCCGATCGCAGCCGGGCCGCTGTAAACGCTCGCGCTAAGTGGCGGCATTCTGATCGCGCTATTTGTCGGCGAGCGTCGCTACGCGGCTACCGGCTTGGTCTCGGCCGATCGCACATAGG
>NZ_MEFH01000039.1:0-5362 GCF_001725095.1 Sphingopyxis sp. SCN 67-31
GAGCCCGAGCCAGCGGCCGAGCCGCTCGCTCGCCTCGATGCGCCAGTCGCCGCGCACCACGACGGGCAGATAGGGAGACGCTTCGAGCAGGCTGGCGAGCCGTTCGGTCTGCCCCGCGACGAACGCCGAGCGCCGCTGCATCGCAACCCCGCGCCCGACCGCCCACAGCCCGGCGACCAGCCAGAGCGCGGCGAACAGGCCGAGCGCGAAGAGCAAGCCCGCGCTCATCGGCACGGACATCGCGCCGATCGAAGCAAGTGGACGACAGGGACGCCGGATATCATCCGTCTGCCCCTATCGACTGCGCAGCCTCTATTCAATCGTCCGCCGCACAGGCACGCCGGGACAGGACGCCGGAAGGCCTCGTCCGGTCGAATATCCCGCGCACCCCGCAAGGATTGCGCGCCGGTGCGCGGTCAGAATTTTGCCGTGGCCGATGCGCGGAAATAGCGTCCCAAAATGCCCGAATAATAGGTGATCGTGCCATTGGCCGCCGGCGCCGGGAACGGCGGCTTTGCGTCGAAGACATTGTCGACGATCAGGCGCAACGAAAACTGCTTCGACACGTCGACGCCGATCGAGGCGTTGAACAGCCACCACGAGCCGACACCGCTATATTCCAGCGCGTTGGGCGCCGCGTCGGCGTTCCACACGCTCTTGCCATAATATTGCGTTTGCCAGAGCAGGTTTACCGGGCCGCGATCGACCGTGACATTCGCGGTGAACGAATGTTTGGGATTGCCGATTTCGCCGCGCGCGGTGTCGATATCGCCGGTTCCGACGCGCGTTTCGAGCTTGTCGAGATAGAAGTAATTGAGCGACAGGCCGAGCGCCGTGTCGGCCGCAATCTCGCGCCGATAGGCGATTTCGGCGGTCAGGCCGCGGAAGTCCATCGACGCCGCATTGGCATAGCCGGTCCGCACGAAAGTCACTTGCCCGCCCGGATCGCGGTCGATCTGGCCGCAAACCGCCGCCGGATAGGCGACCGCATCATAGCAAGCGTCGAGCGTCTGGCCGGCACCGAGCAATATGATCGCATCGCGCAGCCGGATATCGACCCAGTCGGCGGTGATCGTCAGACCAGGCACGAAGCGCGGGCGGACAATCGCGCCGACGGTCCAGCTGTCGGCGCGCTCGTTCTTGAGTGCGGCATTGCCCGAAACCGAGATCGGCGCCGTGAATCCGACGATGTTCGACGTGAAGGCATCGGGGTTCGCTATCCCCGCTGCGATGCAGTTTGCGCGCCGCTGCGCCGGGTTCGGTCCCGAATTGACGAAGCGGCGATCGCAGGGATCATTGGCCGTCGCAAAGGCCAGCGACGTCGGGCTGAAGCTTTCGGTGATCGCGGGCGCGCGCACCGAGCGGGTGAAATTGCCGCGGATCGTCACATCGGCGACCGGCGACAATCGTCCGCCCGCGGTCCACGTCCAGTCGCCCCCCGCTACCGAATGATCGATATAGCGCGCCGCGCCGTCGAGTTCGAACGCATGGACGAAGCTGTCCATCCCCGGCGAAATGACCGGAATCTTGAGCTCGCCGGAAAATTCATTCGTCGTGAAGCTGCCCCGCACCGGATCGATCGGGATGCTGCGGCCAAACGGCATCCGGAATCCGCCCCCCACATCCTCGCCATAATAATAGGCGCCGGGGTCGAAAGCGGACTTCTCGTGCCGATGCTCATAGCCGAGCGAGGCGATTACATCGCCGCCGGGCAGCCGGAACAGCGGCCCGTTGACCGACGCGCTCAGCACGAACTGCGAATTGGTCGCGGTCGGATCGGCGATCGTCGTCACATAATCGAGCGCCGCCTGGCTGAAGCGGCCGACACCGAACAGGTCGAGCGGCGCGCATGTGGCACTGAGCGTCGCGATGTTCGCGTTGCTGTATCCGGGGCGGCAGATAATATTGCCGTTGGCGGCGCCCCCGCCGAACACACCCTCATCGACGGCATCGACCGCATTGAGGAAATTCTGCTGCACCAGCACGCGTTCGCGCCCACGCGTTTCGGAATGGCCGTAGTTTGCCGAGACATCCCATTTGTAGATCCGGTCGCCGACGCCGAGTTCGCCGTCGAACCCGGTGACGAAGCGATAGAGTTCGACCGTCGTATCGGCGCGGCCAGTCGTCAGGTCGGTATTGGCGCGGGCCATCAGAAAGCTGTCGGGAGCCGTCGTGAAATCGGGATTGCCGTCGCCGTCGGCATCGATCGGAATCCCGCCGAGCAGACCATAGGCGGCCAGATTGTCACGGATCGTCGCCCGGTCGGCGTCGTTCAGATAGGGATTGTCGAGGCTGAGCACCAGATTGCCGTTCGGCGACGTTCCCGGTCCGGCCAGCGCCGTGTTATACAGCGGCTGGGCCGCGATGTTCGTCCCTTTGCTGTGCGCATACCAGCCCTCGCCGAACCAGCGGACCGTGTCGCTCAGGTCGAAACTGCCGAGCGCGGTTGCGAGATAGCGGTCATTGTTCGTCGAGAGATTGCCATAATCTTTCGTCGCGAAGCCGTTGCCCCCCGAGCTTTCGAACAGGCTGCCCGTGCGCGTCCCGAAGTCGAGCGGGACGAGCCGACCGGCGTCGTTGAACGTCAGGACATTGCCCGATGCATCGAAAATTCCGCCGAATTCGGGGATGCTGTCGAAGGCAAGCGGTACGCCGCTATTTGTAAAGACGTTGAGCCGCTGATCATAATAGAGCTGTTGCTGAAAGGGTGACGCCGGATCGGCGGCGGTCGTGAAGAAAGGGCCGGCGGCGCTCGTCAGAAAGCGATCGCCCGTGGTGAGGCCGCGTGCGCGATTCCATTCGCCGCTCAGCGTGATATGGCCCCGCCCGTCAGCAAAATCGGCACCCCAGATGCCGCTGATGCGATAATCCGGCGCGTCGCCGCGCTGCGACACGCCCGCCTGGCCTTTTATTTCAAGCCCGTCGAAATCCCGCTTGAGGATGATGTTGACGGTGCCCGCGATCGCATCGGAGCCATAGATGGGGGCGCCGCCGACCGCGACCGTTTCGATGCGATCGACCAGCGTTTCGGGGATGACGTTAAGGTCGACCTGACTGCCCGGCCCCACCGGCCCGAATACCGAGGCGGTATTGGACGACACGAAGCGCCGACCGTTCACCAGCGTCAGCGTGCGCTGGCTGCCCAGCGAAAAGAAATCGACAAAGGTCTGCCCCGAACCGAACGGCCCCTCCTGCGCACCGACATTGCTGTTGCCGGGAACGCCGAAGGCGGCAATTTCCGACAGCGCCTGCGCGACATTGGTATAGCCGCGGCGGTCGATCTGGTCGGCGGTGGTGACAAGTGTCGGCTGGATCGTGTCCGCATCGGTGCGCGCAATGCGCGACCCGGTGACGATGATCTCTGTACTGCTGTCGGCATCCGCCGACGCATCCGGCGCAACATCCTGTGCCGCAGCCGGCGCAGCGGCCGCCACAATAGCCAGCGCGGACAGGCCGCCATAAAGCCCTGCTCGCATCGCGCGCACGGTAATCATTCCGGGAACTCCCTCGTTTAAGCGATGCCCCCCGGCCGCACCAAAATCTGAATCGAGCGAGCGTTGCCCCGAACCCCCAAAAGCAAAGGGCCACGCCCCCATCCGGTCTCCGGACGGCAGCGCGACCCTACAGTCTGCTTATGAAAAATTAGTAACGATCAGTAACGATAATGATCGGGCTTGAACGGTCCTTCGACCGGTACGCCGATATAATCGGCCTGCTTCTGCGTCAGCGTCGACAGCTTCACCCCCAGCTTTTCGAGGTGCAGCGCCGCGACCTTTTCGTCGAGATGCTTGGGCAGGACATAGACGTCGTTCTTGTAATCGTCGGCCTTGGTAAACAGCTCGATCTGCGCGAGCGTCTGGTTGGTGAAGCTCGACGACATCACGAACGACGGGTGTCCCGTCGCACAGCCGAGGTTCACGAGGCGGCCCTTCGCCAGCACGATGATCTGCTTGCCATCGGGGAATTCGACGAGGTCGGTGCCCGGCTTCACTTCGGTCCACTTGTAATTGGCGAGCCCCGCGATCTGGATTTCGCTGTCGAAGTGGCCGATGTTGCAGACGATCGCCATCGGCTTCATCGCCGCCATATGGTCGGCGGTGATGACGTCGGCGTTGCCGGTCGCGGTGCAGAAGATGTCGGCGCGGGCGACCGCTTCGTCCATCGTGACGACTTCATAGCCTTCCATCGCCGCCTGCAGCGCGCAGATCGGGTCGATTTCGGTAACCAGCACGCGCGCGCCGCCGTTGCGGAGCGAGGCGGCCGAGCCCTTGCCGACGTCGCCAAAGCCCGCAACGCACGCAACCTTGCCGGCCAGCATGACGTCGGTCGCGCGGCGGATCGCATCGACCAGACTTTCCTTGCAGCCATACAGATTGTCGAACTTCGACTTGGTGACGCTGTCGTTCACGTTGATCGCCGGGAAGGGCAGCTTGCCTTCCTTGGCCAGCTGGTAAAGGCGGTGGACGCCGGTCGTCGTTTCTTCCGACACGCCCTTGATCGCGCGCACGCTCTTGGTGAGATAGCCCGGCTTGGCGGCAAGGAATTCCTTGAGCGCACGGACGAATTCGACTTCTTCGGCGTTGGTCGGCTCGAACAATGGCTCGCCCGCTTCGGCGCGCGCGCCCCACAGCGCGAACATCGTGGCGTCGCCGCCGTCGTCGAGGATCATGTTCGCGGTCTGATCGTCGCCCCAGTCGAAGATCCGGCCGACATAGTCCCAATATTCGGCGAGGCTCTCGCCCTTCACCGCAAAGACGGGCGTGCCGCCAGCGGCGATCGCGGCGGCGGCATGATCCTGGGTCGAAAAGATGTTGCAGGTCGCCCAGCGCACCTCGGCGCCCAGCGCGATCAGCGTTTCGATCAGCACCGCGGTCTGGATCGTCATGTGCAGCGATCCGGTGATGCGCGCGCCCTTCAGCGGCTGCGCCGCGCCATATTCGGCGCGCAGCGCCATCAGGCCGGGCATTTCGGTTTCGGCGATCGCGATTTCCTTGCGGCCGAAGTCGGCGAGGCCGATGTCGGCAATCACATAGTCGGCGGCGCCGTCCTTGGTCTTCGCCGCCGCGATTGCGGCATTGGCGGCGGTAATGGTGGCATTGGCTGCGGTGGTGGCCACGGGGGAGTCTCCATATTGGCGAGTACGGCCGCAGGCGAGCGGCCCCGAATTGTCGAGCAATTATGTTGCGCGCCCTAACCGAAAGCGCGTCGCCATTCAAATATAAACTTTTCTTTATATCTGCAAGGCGCGGGTCGCAGTCGGACGCGGCGCAGGCACGATTCGTCCGCCGCCAATCGCGAGGCAGCGCAAAATAAATTTCGGGCGCGCGCCAATGTTACAACGCGCGGGGCGCAATTGTGACAC
>NZ_MEFH01000040.1:0-5251 GCF_001725095.1 Sphingopyxis sp. SCN 67-31
TCGGCGATCCTCGCCTGGTTCGAAAAATACAAGAAGGGATGGACGCCGGCCGCCAAGGATTGATCGCCGGCCGGCGCCCGCGCGCCGATCATTTGGTCGTATAGCCGCCATTCACCAGGATCGTCTGCCCGGTCATCCACCAGCCGTCGGACACCAGCATGCGGATCCACGGAACGATGTCGGCGATGTCGGTCAGGCCCGTCTTGGTAAAGGCCGACAGCGCCGCCGCGGACTTGTGATACGCCTGCGCATCGGCGGCTTCGGCGGGATAGAAGAAGGGCGTGTCCATCGGCCCCGGACCGATGGCGGTCACCGAAATGCCGCGCGCCCCGAATTCCTTCGATGCGGCGCGGGTGAAATGCTCGACCGGCGCCTTCGTCCCGGCATAGGCGGCATAGAAGGGCGTGTAGGCGCCGAGCAGCGAGGTGACGAGCGTGCAGATCTTGCCATTGTCGTTGAGGTGCTTGCCCGCTTCCTTCAGAAAGAAAAAGGCGGTCTTGCTGTTGACCGCGGTCATCGCGTCATATTCTTCCTCGCTGATCTCGACGAACGGCTTCTTCAGCACCTTGCCGACCGTGTTGATCGCGATGTCGGGCCGGCCGATCGCCGCGATGGTATCGGCGAACAGCTTTTCCATGGCGCCGGCGGGGGTCAGGTCGGCCTGAAAGGCCACCGCTTCGGCACCGGCGGCGCGGATCGCCGCGACCGTCGCCTCGGTTTCGGCGGCCGCACCCGCGCTGTTATAGTGAACCGCAATCGCCTTGGCGCCCTGCTCGGCCAGATCGCGCGCGACCAGCGCGCCCAGATTCTTGCCGCCGCCGGCGATCAGCACGGTCTTTCCCTTGATGCTGTGGTCGACCATAGTCTTGTCCTTTCAGTCTGTTGGGCGGAGCTCCGCCCCGGAGGAGGGACGATCAGCTAGGCATGTTCGACCTTGCCCGCTTCCCGAATCCGGCGCAGTTTTCAAATCGGGCACATCGAGTCGTGGGGACTCGCAAGGAGCTTGATTGACCAACCAGCACCCCGGTCCATGGGACGGCAGCCGGCCGCTTTCACCGCGGCATGTGGTGCGGCGCGCGCACGCGATGCTTGGCCGGATGGACGTCGTCGCCGCCACCGAACAACTGGCTCTGCCGACCGATTGGACCATCGAACAGGATCGTCACACGATCATCGTCCACCTCGCCGGCCGGCTCGACCGCATGGAATGCGTCTTTTCCAACGGACCGTCGGCGCGCGCCTTGCCCGCTCCCGGCGACATCTGGATGGTGCCGGCCGCCTCGCGCTACGCCGCTCTCGCGCAGGGCGGGTTCGCACGGTTCGTCGAAATCGGCCTGCCCCCGCCGCTCCTTGCCGGCGGCGAATTTCCGGCGCGCGTCCGGCACCGCGACCCCTTTCTTGCCGCCGCCGCCGCGCGGCTTGCCGAATTGATCGCCGATCCGGCCGACGATGTCGGCGCCATGGCCGCGCACGCGATCGCCCACGGAATCGAACTGCATCTCCGCCACCAATATGGGCGCCCGGCGGCCCCGCCCCCGCGCCGGCCCGCATTCGATACGCAAGACCGCCGCCTTCTGGCCGATGCCATCCATGCGACGCTCGACGATCCGCACGATCTGGAAAGCCTCGCGGCGCTCGTCGGGATGGACGTGCGGCGCTTCACCGCCGCCTTCCGCACCGCCTTCGGATGCTCGCCCTGGCAATATATCCTCGATGCCCGCCTCGCAGAGGGCGCGCGGCTATTGCGCGAAGGCGACCGGACGATCACCGACATCGCGCTATCGACCGGCTTTGCCACACCAAGTCATTTCACGACGCGCTTTACGCGCCACTTCGGCGTTCCGCCTTCGCGCTATCGCAAGCTGGCGAGCGGATAGGCGGGCGCCTCTCGCCCTCGCTGCTCCACGGCGGTTCCAATTGCCGCGCATCCTGCTAGGGTCGGCGCTTCCCCAACCAACGGAGCCCGCTCCCCTGATGTTTCTGCGCCCTCTCGCCGCCCTGCTCGCTGCCGCCTTTGCCGTCCCCGCGCTTGCGCAGGATATCAGCACCGCCAATCTGACCGAGACTGTCCGCACCCTCGCGTCGGACCAGTTTCAGGGCCGCGCCCCCGGAACGGTCGGCGAAGAGCGTACCGTCGGCTATCTGATCGGCCGGCTTCAGGCGCTCGGGCTCGAACCCGCCGGCCCGAACGGCGAATGGACGCAGCCCGTGCCGCTGCTCCATACGCGCCTCGGCACCCCGACCGCGCTCGCCTTCGACCGGCAGGGCAGCGCCACCCCGCTCACCCTCGGCACCGACATCTATGTGTCGAGCCAGCAGGACAAGGATGTGGCGGCGATCGCCGATGCGCCGATGGTCTTCGTCGGCTACGGCGTCCACGCGCCCGAACGCGGCTGGGACGACTTCAAGGGCGTCGACCTCAAGGGCAAGGTCGCGGTCTTTCTGGTCAACGATCCGGATTTCGTCGCAACGAAGGGCGAAGACAGCTTCGGCAAATTCGGCGGCCGCACGATGACCTACTATGGCCGCTGGACCTACAAGTTCGAAGAAGCGGCCCGCCGCGGCGCCATCGCGGCGCTGATCGTCCACGACACCGACGGCGCAGGCTATGGCTGGAACGTCGTGAAAAGCCCCGGCGGCGAAAACTACAGCCTCGTCGTACCACCCGAAAAGGCGACCAGCCTTGCGCTTCAGGGCTGGATTTCGAGCGAAGCCTCGACCCGGCTGTTTGCATCCGCCGGTCAGGATCTCGCAAAGCTGCGCATTGCCGCCCGGCGCAAGGATTTTCGTCCCGTCGACCTCGGCACCGGCTTTCGGGCGTCGATTCCGGTCACGCATGAAGTCGTGCGCAGTCAGAATGTCCTCGCCAAAATCTCGGGCACCGACCGTGCCGACGAGGTCGTGATGTATGGCGCGCATTGGGATGCCTATGGCGAGGGCAAGCCCGACGAAAAGGGCCGCATCTACCGCGCGGGTGCGAACGACGACGCGCTGGGCGTTGCGGCGCTGATCGAAATCGCGCGCGGTTTCAAGGCCGCACCGCCCACCGATCGCACCCTGCTTTTCGCCTTCTGGACCGCCGAAGAGCGCGGCCTTCTCGGGTCGGAGGCCTATGCGCAGGCGCCCGTCTATCCGGTTGAAAAGACGGTGGCGAACCTTGGCATCGACATTCTTCAGACGGCAGGCAAGTCAAAGGACGTCATTCTCGTCGGCAAGGGCCAGGGCACGCTCGAGGATGATCTTGCCCGCGTCGCCGCGATGCAGGGCCGCACCGTGTCGCCCGAAAGCCTCCCCGAACGCGGCCTCTTCTTCCGCGCCGACCATTTCAGCATGGCCAAGCGCGGCGTCCCCGTGCTGCTGCTCATGGGCATCGCCGGCGTGTCCGACCTTGTCGACGGCGGCAAGGAAGCAGGGCAGAAATGGGTCGATGACTATACCGGCCGCTGTTACCATCAGGCTTGCGACGCGTGGGACGAAAGCTGGAATCTGGCGGGCGCCGCGCAGGATATCGCGCTCTTCTACACGATCGGCGACGAACTCGCGCGCTCGGGCAAATGGCCCGGCTGGAAGAGCGGCAGCGAGTTCAAGGCGCTGCGCGACCAGACCGCCGCCACCCGCAAATAGCATCTTGGCTGCGAGGCGGCCCGGGCGGCCGGGAGGAGAGAGGACGCCCCGTCGCCGCGCCTTGCCCGGCGCTTCGCCTGCGTATAACTCCGGCCCATGACCACCGACAAGATCTACATCAGCGCCAACGACCTTCTTGCCGACTCGTTGCGGCTCGGGATGCAGGTGATCGACAGCGGCTTTGCGCCGACACATCTCGTCGGCATCTGGCGCGGCGGGGCGCCCGTCGGCATCGCGGTGCAGGAATTGCTCGAATATCATGGCGTTCACAGCGACCATATCGCGATCCGCACCTCCTCCTATCACGGCATCGACCGCCAGGACACGCAGGTGAAGGTTTTCGCGCTCGGCTATCTGATCGATACGCTCGATCCCGAGGACCGGCTGCTCATCATCGACGATGTTTTCGACAGCGGTCGCAGCATTCGGGCCTTTCTGGCCGAACTCAGGGCGCGATGCCGCCACAACATGCCGCGCGATATCCGGATCGCGACCGTCTATTACAAACCGCGCCGCAACGTCACCGATCTCAAACCCGACTTCTTCATCCATGAAACCGACCAATGGCTGATCTTCCCGCACGAAATCGACGGGCTGACGATCGACGAAATACGCCGCCACAAACCCGAGGCGGCGATCATCCTGCGCGAAGAAACGGAGACGCCGCATGGCTGACGATTTTGCCACCCCCGCAGACCGGGCGGCCTTCATCGCCGCGCTCCCCAAGGCTGAGTTGCACCTGCATATCGAAGGATCGCTCGAACCCGAACTGATGTTCGAACTCGCGCAGCGCAACGGCATCGCCATCCCCTTCGCGACCGTCGATGATGTCCGCGCGGCCTATGCCTTTTCGAACCTGCAGGATTTTCTCGACATCTATTATCAGGGGATGGGCGTTCTGCAGACCGAACAGGATTTCTACGACCTGACGGCCGCCTATCTCGCGCGCGCGCATGCCGATGGCGTTCGCCACAGCGAAATCTTCTTCGATCCGCAGGGCCACACGGCGCGCGGCATCCCCTTCGCGACCGTCATCGGCGGCATCACCCGCGCGCTCGACGATGCGCAGGCCCGGTGTGATATGAGCTCGCGGCTCATCATGTGTTTTCTGCGCCATCTCAGCGAGGAGGAGGCCGAGGCGACGCTCGACGAAGCGTACCCCTGGCTCGACCGGATCGACGGTGTCGGCCTCGATTCGTCCGAAGTCGGCCACCCACCCGCCAAGTTCCAGCGCGTCTTCGCCCGCGCCCGCAACCTCGGCCTGCGCCTCGTCGCCCATGCCGGTGAGGAAGGGCCGCCCGAATATGTCCGCCAAGCGCTCGATCTGCTGGGCGTCGATCGCATCGATCACGGCAATCGCAGCCTCGAGGACGAAGCCCTCGTCGCGCGGCTCGCCGATGACGCGATGTGCCTGACCGTGTGTCCGCTTTCCAATCTCAAGCTTTGCGTCGTCGACGACATGACCGCGCATCCGCTCAAGACGATGCTGGACGCCGGGCTTCTTGCCACCGTGAACAGCGACGACCCAAGCTATTTCGGCGGCTATGTGAACGCCAATTACACCGCCGTCGCCGATGCGCTCGATCTGTCGCGGGACGAGCTTGTCACGCTCGCCCGCAACAGTTTT
>NZ_MEFH01000041.1:0-5038 GCF_001725095.1 Sphingopyxis sp. SCN 67-31
GTGGACGCGCGCTCGGCGGCGAAGGGGGCGAGGAGCTCCGCCAAGACGGATACGGCCCGTGGCGCCGCCGCCGCCGCGCGTGGCGCCAGATCCCGAACCCCAGGATCGGCAAGATGATATAAAAGGGGCCATAAATCATCAGGCCGTAGGCGAGTTTTGGAAAGCTGCTCGTCAGTTCGCGCGAGAAATGCCCGATCACCGAGACGAGCTGGAAGGCGGCTAGCCATAAAGGATATATCCTGTTCGCCCAGAGCGCGACGGCAATGAAGCCCGCCGCCATCATGAGGTCGAATGTCAGGTGACCGATGTCGACCGATCCGTAGATCGCGCCATGGCCCGCCAAAAGGTGATAGACGGGGTCGGCAAGGGTCACGAAGCTAAGAATCGCCACGCAGATCCGCTCGGGTGCCGCTCCCCAGCGCAGTGCTGCTGCACCGAAGAGAAACATCATCACCAGATTTGCTATTTGAAGCCGGTCCATCGGCACAGCGTGGCGCGGCGCGGCGGACGGGTCAACGCCTGGGCGGCTGTACGGCGCGCCGACGTCTCGTCGGCGGCGCGAATCTGGTGACGAGACCGCACCATAAACTGAGTGTTGCGTTCATTGTCTTTCCCCTCGCATCGGCGCCCGCGGCCGATGCATTCCAATGGACGGGGGATCGGTCAGCCGTTCACGATATCCGCAAGCGCTCTGGCGACGCCAAGGCCGACCGCCAGACTGGCAAGGATCGCGAGCAGAATGATCGCGATCGCCGCACCGCGGGATAGCATGGCGTTGCTGCCATCGAGCATCCCCGGGACGACGCGCGGCTGCGGCATCTCCTCGGCCCAGGGCGCATCCACCCGAACGGCGATGCTGTCCCGAAGCCTGGCGGCCGTCTCGCCCGCATCGCTCCCGTCCCCTGTCTTCCCGAATGCAGCGCGTGCGCCTAGCTGTATAAATCCGTCATCATTTTCTACACATGGTACGGAGGCCTCCGCATCCGGCGCGATGCGATCGCGCCAGTCGCGATAGCGCCGCACAAGCTCGTGTCGCGTAATGCCGCCGAGGCGCAGACGCAGCACTTCGATGCGCCGGTTGATCGCGGGCTCGCTGACCGCGAGCGCACCCGCGATCTCCTTGCTGGTACGATTATTGGCGAGCAGTTCGAGCACGGCCCGCTGCTTTTCGGTCGCAAATGTAAAATCGTCTTCGCCGTCGCCCACGCGCTTCCCTCATCGGTGTTGAACCTAGCATAACCATCTGCGCAGATCGCAATCAATGGTCGGGAGTTTTTTGGTTAAATCGGGGCGTCGAAGGGCCGGGATGCCGATTATGAACCGCTGCACCTGTCAGGATATGAAACGCGTTGCCTGAAGGCGCTGGCTGCCTTCGGCTCACGCTTTTTGTTGAGCGCTTGACGGATAGCCGCCGACGACCCACATTCTACTTATCGTTCAACAACGGAAAGGAGGTGGTCTGATGTCTCATTGTCATATGCCGCATGCGGCAACGCTGGTGAGCTTGGCCTCCGCCATGGAGCGGCCGCTTATCTGAGCAAAGCCCCTGTTGGCTGACAATGGAAAGGCCGTCCCGCAAGGGGCGGCCTTTCACGTACCGCGATCAGCGAGGACGACCGAGATGGGAGATAGCGCGCGCGGCGCGCGCCGCCAGATCGGGCCCGCGGCCGATGTCGATGATCGCGAGACCGTCAACCGCCGCGACGATCATCGCGGCGACGGCCTGCCGATCGGCGGCCTCGTCAATCGCAAGATGCGCCTCGACCCATGACAGGAAGCCGGCCAGCATCGCTTCTGCGATCGCGGGGAAAGGGGCTTCGCCGCGGCCCGCCGCTGCAATCATCTGAACCCATAGTCGCATATAGGGCCGGATTTCCGGGCGCGTGACGAGCGCCCCGGCCCGTTCGAGGAGAGCAAGCGGCGCGAGCCTCTCGCCTTCGCCGACCGCTTCGCCAATATGCCCGGCAAGGTCCGCGGCGATCCGCTGCGCGGCGCAGCCCAGCACCTCGGCCTTGTCGGTGAAATAATAAAGCAGCATCCGGTCGCTGACCGCCGCGGCGCGCGCGAGCTCGCGCAAACTCGTCTGCGCGAGCCCATGGTCGAGCAAATGCGCTGCCAGAGCGACCTCGACCCGTGCACGCTGTTCTTCGCGGCTGACCATCTTCACCTCTTGCGCCCGCTGCTAGCGATCGATATGAATGTAGCAACTGCTACATGGATTCGCATCCGATGATGTACGGACCTGACCATAAGCTGTTCGAGCTTGCGCCCATTGGCGCGGCGCTGGTCTTTGTCGCCTTCATCTTTGTCAAAATCGCGCGCCCGGCCAGAGCGCGCGGTAGCTGGCTGCTGGCGGCGGCAGCGTCATCGCTCTTCGCGATCTGGAGCGGTTACGCCGCGCTTACCGGCGGCTGGGCCGGCTTCTGGCCGCTTCATCAGGCCGGCGTCTGGGGCAATCAGATCTGGTTCGATCTGCTGCTCGCGGTCGGCACCGCCTGGTCGCTGCTCCTGCCGCGCGCGCGATCGGTCGGGATGCGGGTGGTTCCTTGGACCCTCTTCGTCGTTGCGACCGGCAGCATCGGCCTTTGCGCGATGCTCGCGCGCTGTCTTTATCTGGAAGAATCGCCGCAGGGCGAATTGGGAGGGGATTTGGCATGACCTTGTTTCGGCTGTTTCTGGCGACCTGTTTGGTCGTCATCATCGCCTATACCGGCGTCACCATCGCGCATCACGGCTGGAATCTGCTGCCGGTCTTTTTCGGCGACATGGCGGCAATGAGTTGGCCCGGCCAGTTCAATCTCGACTTCTTCTGCTTCCTGCTGCTCTCCGGCATCTGGACCGCGTGGCGGGGGCATTTCAGCGCGGCATCGCTTCTGCTGGGCCTCGTCGCGGTTTTTGGCGGGATGCTGTTCCTGTCACTCTATCTCTTGTGGCTGAGCTACCGGTGCCGCGGCGATGCGCGGGCGATGCTGCTCGGTCCGGTGCGCGCGCAAGGCTGAACCATGACGCCGATGCTTTACGTCTCGCTCCTGCTCAACGTAGCGGTCCTCATACCGGTTTGCCTGGGTCTTGCGCGCGGCGCCCGCTGGGCCGATGAGGCATGGGGGCCGCCGAGTCCGGCGCGGGGCATATTGCTAAGCATTTATGCCGCGATCCTGATCCTTTCGGTGCTGCTGCTGTTGCTCGGCCAGCCGTTGCTCGCCGCGCCACTGCTCGCGGTGCAGATACTTTACAAGCTGATGGCGCCCTTCATCGTGCGAGACTGGCGCAATCCTGTCATCCTGAGCAATCTCGCTATCGCGGCGGTTCATTGCGTAACGCTTGCCGGGCTTTGGTCTGGCTTGCGCCTCTGAACATCCGCTTCACTGTAAAGAGCGCCCCCGCCGCGCGGCGCGCAGCAGGGGGCGTCTCGCTTCACGGCATCAGGACCGCGTCGATGACGTGGATGACGCCATTCGACTGCAGAACGTCGGCGGGACCGATCTTTGCCTTGCCGCCCTTGGCGTCGCTGACATACCAGCTTCCGTCCTTTTGCCAGACGGTAAGGGCTTCGCCCTCGACGGTCGTCAGAACGGCCTTGCCGCCGTTGGCCGCCGCCTTTGCCGCAATGTCGGCTGCAGTCAGGCGTCCGGGTACGACGTGATAAGTCAGGATCCCGGTAAGCTTTGCCTTGTTTTCCGGGAGAAGCAGCGTGTCGACCGTACCGGCGGGCAGTTTTGCAAACGCCGCATCGGTTGGCGCGAAGACCGTGAAAGGCCCCGGCGAGGCGAGCGTGTCGACGAGACCGGCGGCCTTCACCGCCGCCACCAGCGTCTTGTGATCGGCTGAGGCTGCAGCATTTTCGACAATATTCTTCGTCTCGTACATCGCGGCGCCGCCGACCATGGGATTTTTGGCGTGGGCGCCGGTGGTCGCGAGCGCAGCAGCGGCAAGGGCAAGAGTGATGTGCGAAATCTTCATCGAACATTCCTTTCCTGAATTTTTCGCCCCGGATGGGGGAGGGGCAGTGAAGCTACGGAATGGCTCGGCGGGCGGATGCACCCGCTAGATAAAAATTATCGCGCCGCGCGCGAGTGGCGGTCCGCTGGGCCGGAGGTGCGGCGTCGTCGAAGGTGCCTCGATCGTGATCGCGAACTCGCTGCCGCTCTGAACGAGCGGCCTGAGCGCGCGCGGCATGATCATTTCCGAACGTCCTTGCGGTGCAAGCTGGCCGAGCGACACCGGCGCCATGCCGGGGCGCAGGATCCAAAGTTCCGGGCGCCCCGGCCCCGGCAGTGCTCCCGCTATCTCGACGCGCATCCGGCCCGACTTGGCCGCATAGCGCGCTCCGACCACCAGGTCGGGACCGACCAACGTCGCGACCGCAAGGTTCGGTGCACGGCGCGCCTCGGGGGAAGGCCAGACCAGAACGGTCAGCATCAGAAGGGCCGCTGCCCCTGCCATCGCCATCGAGGCGCGCGGCCAGCGGCTCTGCGACGCCTTCCGCGCATCAATCGCGACGGCGATGCGGGCCCAGACCTCGCGCGGTGGTAATTGGTCTTCGACCTGCCAGGCAAGCGCGCCGAAATGCTCTTCCCAGGCCGCGACCTCGGCGGCAAAGCGCGCGTCGCTTGCAAGGCGGGCGGCGGCGATTGCCTGCTCATCCCGCGATAACAGGCCGAGCACCAGCTCCGCGGCGAGCACGTCGGCGGTGGCGGAACGACCGTCAGACATCGCCGAGGCAGGCGCGCAAGCGAACGAGCGAGCGCCGGATGATGCTCTTGATCGTGCCGAGCGGCAGCGCTTCGCGCGCCGCAAGTTCGCGGTAGGAAAGCCCCTCGAAAAAGGCGGTCCGCAAAAAGCCCGCGGCGCGCGCATCGAGCGCCGCGAGGCAGCGGTCGATGGTCGCGCGGCTGTCGCGCTGGTCCAGCAGCGCCTCCGGACCTGCGCCTTCGTCGGCGCGCAGGCTCAGCGCGTCGTCGATCGGTTGCTGGCGCAGCAGGCCGCGTGCTTCAGCCGAGCGACGCCAGTCGATCGCGGCATTTCGCGCTATCGCGGC
>NZ_MEFH01000042.1:0-6213 GCF_001725095.1 Sphingopyxis sp. SCN 67-31
CTCGCGACGATGAAGGCCGAACTGCTGCGCGTCCATGTCGCCAGCGATCCGCGGTTCGCGCTCGATCTCGGCACCTTCGTGATGGTCGATGCTGCGCAGCGGCGATACGGTTCGAGCGACCTCGCGAGCGAACTCAGGGCCGATGCGGCGCCGTCGCGTGTCATCGGCTTCGAGAGCGGCACGACAGCGGCCGAGGAATGGGCGAAGCTCGAAACCGGACTCGATCGCAGCTGGATCGATCCCGATGCTGGTGTAACCGACCGATACGATGCCTTCTGCGCGCTTGGTGAGGAAGCACGCGCGGCATGGCTGGGTTGGGCAATCGCCCGCGCGATCCACGCCGTGCCGGCAAAGACGACCGGCAGCGATTTCGTCGACCATCTCGGCCGCAAGCTCGGCATCGATGTCGCCGCCTGGTGGCGCCCGACAGCGAAGAATTATTTCAAGCGGCTCACCAAGACGGCGATCCTCGACCTGTTCGCGGAAATCGGCGGCAGCGAACTTGGCCAGCGCTACGGCGCCTCAAAGAAGGATCTCCTCGCTTCCTCGGCCGAGCAGCTCTTCGCGGGCAACATCATCGTCGAGGCCGACGTCAAGGAACGGGCGCTCGCCTGGCTCCCCGACGCGATGCGCTTTGAGCATGCCGTCGCTGCGCTGCCGAACGACGATGCCAACATGGAGTCTGCCGATACCGCCGAAATGACGGTCGACGACGATCCGGTCGGTGATGGCGACGAGGACGAACCGGTGGCCGACGCGGCCTGATCCAGCGGCGCTGGCCTCGATTGGTGGCCGCGACCATGCGTCGCGGTCCCTTTTTCATTTCGCCTTCCAATCTGGAGGAGAGGGGGAGGGCGGCGTGCGGCAGGGGCAGGCGCCCCGGAGCCGTTTCAGGAGAGCTTCGATGACCCTTCCGCTTTTCAACATCGCCGATGCCCCGGATTGCGGCGCCCGGACTAAGGCCGAACGCCTCCACGGCATTGCGCGAGCGCTACAAACCCGGCTCGCCGACCCGCAATCGGTGACGCGTTCGCTCCTCAAAGGGCTCATGTCGGAGGCGTTCGGCGGATCGGATGCCGACGGACACTGGTCGATGCGCGACGCCTATGACGCGCTCGAAGCGGCGCAGGCTTCGCACGTGCTGTCGCTTGGCGAAGACCAAAACCCGGACTGCGCGCCCGATGATGCCTTCGCAGCCATTCTTGCGTTCGAGAAGGCGCTGCCGACGCAGACCTATCGCAGCGAGCATCAAGTCGAGATGCAACAGTTCAGCACGCCAGCCGCGCTGGGCTGGCTCGCGGCGCATGCTGCAGCGATCACGCCCGACGACCATGTGCTCGAGCCTTCGGCGGGGACTGGCATGCTCGCGGCGCGCGCGATCGCCGCGAGCGCCTCCGTAACCCTCAACGAACGCGACCCCTGCCGCGCCGCGCTGCTCTCCCTCGTGACGAACGACGACGTCACCACCCACGATGCCGAGTTCATCCACGACCGATTGCCGCCGGACGTCCGGCCGACCGTCGTTCTGATCAACCCGCCCTTCAGCCGAAGCGAGGGTAGAGGCGAGGATCGGCATGCCGGCGCTCGCCACCTTCGCTCGGCGCTGCTCCGCCTCGCCGACGGCGTACGCTGCGTTGCGATTATGTCGCCGGCATTCGCGCACGACGGCAGCGGTGCCCGCGGCTATATCTCGGTCGCCGAGATCGCGCGTCCGCGCGTGGAAATCACGATCCTCGGCCGCCCCTACGCCAAGCATGGCACCAGCATCGCCGTCCGGTTGATCGTCTTCGACAAAGGCTGGGTCGGCGAGACCGAACGCCACGCGGTCGATTCGATCGAGGCGGCGCTGCCGATCGTGCTCGCGTTGCCGCCCCGGTCGGGCCCATCCGACGAACCGCCACCCGCCTCGCCGGCGGTGATCCCGTTCCGTCCCGCGCTCAAATCCCCTTCGGCATCACTGTTCTCGCGGCTTGCCAGCCCCAAGGTCATCGCGCCGTCGCGGATCGCCGCGAATGACGATCCGACCGAACCGCTCGCTTACACGATTCGCGATGCGCCGCTGCCGGTCGGCGATCCGGTCGGGATCTACGCGCCTTGGCGCCTCGCGCGCATCGATATTCCGGGCGCGACGCCCCATCCCGACAATCTTGTTGAATCGCTTGCGATGGCATCGGTACTGCCGCCGATCCCGAAGTATCGGCCGCTCTTCCAGAAGCGGGCGAGCAGCGCGCTGTCCGACGCCCAGCTCGAAGCGATCATCTATGCGGGTGACGCCTTCTCGCGTGACCTGCCGGGCCGGTTCGTACCCAACGAGGCCGGCGATCAACTTCGCGAGGATGCGAGCGGCCATGCTTATCGCATGGGCTTCTTCATCGGCGACGGGACTGGCGTCGGCAAGGGGCGCGAGGGTGCCGCCATCATCCGAGACCAGTGGAACTGCGGCAACCGCCGCGCCGTCTGGATTTCGAGGGGCGCGACGCTACTCGAGGACGCGCGCCGCGACTGGACGGCGCTCGGCGGCCTGCCGATCGACATCCAGCCGCTCGATGCCTTTCCGCTCGGCCAGCCGATCGGCATGGCGAGCGGCATCCTTTTCCTCACCTATGCGACGCTCCGCTCGCAGCGCCATGACCAATGCTCGCGCCTCCAGCAGATCCTCCAGTGGACGGAAGGCACTTTCGAGGGCGTGATCCTGTTCGACGAATCCCATTCGATGGGCAATGCGGCGGGCACCAAGGACGAGTATCGACAGGCCAAGGGTTCCGAACAGGGCCTTGCCGGGGTTCGCCTGCAAAATGCGCTGCCGCGCGCGCGCGTCGTCTATGAGTCCGCGACCGGCGCGACGAAGCCGGACAATCTGAGCTATGCCTCGCGGCTCGGGCTCTGGGGACCGGGCACGGCCTTTGCAAACCGCGACGCCTTTCTCGCCGCGATGACCGACGGCGGTATAGCCGCGATGGAGATCGTCGCGCGCGATCTCAAGTCCATGGGGCTGTATACGGCGCGTGCGCTCAGCTTCGCCGGCGTCGAATATGATCCGCTTGAGCATCGGCTGACGCCGGATCAGATCGAGATTTACGATGCCTATGCCGACGCGTGGGCAATTGTTCACCAGAACCTCGACCAGGTGCTCAAAGCCTCGAACATCGTCGATCGCATGTCGGGCCAGACGATGAACGCCATGGCCAAGGGATCCGCACTCAGTCGGTTCGAGAGCGCGAAACAGCGCTTCTTCTCGCAGGTGCTGATCGCGATGAAGATGCCGACCGTCGTTCGCGCGATCGAGGATGAACTTGCCGCGGGGCATGTCGCCGTCGTCCAGCTTACCAGCACCGCCGAGGCGATCCTCGAGCGGCGGCTCGCAGAGCTGTCGCCGAGCGAGCGCGCGAACCTCGCGATCGATGTCTCGCCGCTCGACACGCTGATCGATTATCTGAAGACAGCCTTCCCGACGCGTCAGATGCGCGCTTTTCGTTCGTCCGATGGAGCCATGCGCTCCGAGCCGATGCACGATGGCGACGGCAACGCGGTTTTTTGCCAGGAAGCGATCGAAGCGCGCGACAATCTGGTCGAGAGCCTCTGTTCGATGCCGCCGGTTCCGGCTGCGCTCGACTTCCTGATTGCGCATTTCGGGACCGACGCGGTCGCCGAGGTCACGGGCCGGACGCGGCGCGTCGTCATCGACGGGCAGGGACGGCAGAAACTCGAGCGCCGCAGCGCCAGCTCCAACATCGCCGAGACCGATGCCTTCATGTCGGGGCGCAAGCCGATCCTGGTCTTTTCGGAAGCGGGCGGCACCGGGCGCTCCTATCACGCCGACCTCGATTGTCCGAGCGCGCACAAGCGGCGCATCCATTTTCTGCTGGAGCCGGGCTGGCGCGCCGACATTGCGATCCAGGGCCTCGGCCGCACCCATCGCACCTACCAGTGGAAGCCGCCGGTATTCCGCCCCGTCACCACCAACTGCAAGGGCGAGCGCCGTTTCACCAGCACCATCGCGCGCCGTCTCGATACCTTGGGCGCGCTCACGCGCGGCCAGCGCCAGACCGGCGGCCAGAATCTGTTCGATCCGGCCGACAATCTCGAAAGCAGCTATGCCCGCGAAGCGCTCACGCAATGGTATCATCTTCTCCACGCGGGCAAGCTCGCGAGCGTAGGCCTCGAGACGTTCCAGATCATCACGGGACTGACGCTCGTCGATGAGAATGGCACGCTGCTCGACAAGTTGCCGCCGATCCAGCGCTGGCTCAACCGTATCCTCGCGCTTCGCATCGCGACCCAGGATGCCATCTTCGAGGAATATATGGGGCTCATCCAGGCCCGCGTCGATGCTGCCCGGGAAGCAGGGACGCTTGATCTCGGGGTCGAAGCAATCCGGGCCGAGCGCATCGTCCAGCTTTCGGAGCAGGTGCTAAGGAAAGACCCCGTCTCCGGCGCCGAAACGCGGCTGCTCCGCCTCGAGCTTCACCTCAAGCCGCGCGTTACGGGGTGGGCGCGCCTCGACAAGATCTGGGGCGGTTCCTCGGATGCCCAGTATCTGCGGAACAGCCGTTCAGGCCGTATCGCGCTTGGCGTTCCGTCCTGGTCGATCACCGACGAAGACGGGAGGCCCGTCAAGATGATGGAGCTTGTCCGACCGACCGGTTCCAATCGCATCCAGCTTGCAGGTCTCGGACATACGCGCTGGGAGGAGATCGACCGGGACAGTTTCAGGGGCTTCTGGGAAGAAGAGGTGTCCGAAGCGCTCGACAAGGTCGATATCGAGACGATCAGCGTTGCGACGGGCCTCCTGCTCCCCGTCTGGAACAAGCTGCCGCAGGATGATGTTCGTGTCTGGCGGATCGACGATGCGGCGGGAACGTCTATCCTCGGCCGCATCGTGATGCCTGNTCTATCCTCGGGCGCATCGTGATGCCTGGGGCGATAGAGAAGCTGGAATCCGCTTTCGGCCTCACCTCCTCGATCGTGCTGACGCCTGACGAACTGATCGAGGCTGCCCGGCATGGCGATGGCGCTCTCATCCCCGGGCTGCACGGCGCGCGCCTCGTGTCGGCGATGGTGAACGACAGTCGCCGTCTCGAGATCCGGGACTTCCGGCCTCAAGACCGCGAATGGCTGAAGGCATGCGGCGCGTTCAGCGAGGTTATCGCGTACAAAACACGCCTCTTCCTCCCGGTCGGAAAGGCCGATGAAATTCTCGGCGCCATCATCGCCGAGCGCTCGCAGTGAAATCGCAATCCTTGACCGCGTGTCACCTTGCTTTGCTGGTCGGTGTCGGCGCCGAGACGGTCAAGATCTGAACCGTCCGCGGATTGCTCAAGGCAAACTCTCCCGGCACCGGTCGAACGAGCGCCCCGGGGCCGGTGATCAGCACAGGAACCGTGTCCGTGATGTCCGCGCCTTCCTTATCGATAGCGCCGCTGCGATCGATATCCGGAGGGTTGGTGAATTCTGATTCATCGACCTCGTGGCGCATGGCCCCATCTGACGGGCTGCGGGGAGGGAAGGGGGCAGGGTCAAGGCGAGACGGGCAGTGATTTCGCCTCGGCTCGAACTCCCACTCCCATTGGAGATTTTCCATGAACAGTCTTGCTCCAGTCACCGACCGCCCGGTCGGCGGCGCCTATCGCGTCGATATCTCCCGCGGCCGGAACATCGGCCGCGTCTCGTCCGAATGGTTCTCGCGCCCCGACGACGAGCGCTTCCTCTCGCTCACAGATCTCCATGATGTCGTTCGCGCCCGCGCCGACCGCGCAACCACGCGCGTCGTCGACAGCAAGGCTATCCGTGTCGAGGCACGGAGCGACACCCCGGAACTTCTCTCGCTGATGGTCCCCGACGAAGAACGGCCCGTTGCGCCGACAAACTGGGCGTTCGGACAGCTTTGCAGCCTCGTCGGCGCGCCCGCATCCTATCTTCGCGAGCTTCCGGCCGCGCTCGCCGGCATCAATCTTCAGCATGGCCTGGTCGCGCACCGTGGCGAGCAGGTGAAGTTGCTGCAGACCGACGACGGGCGAACCGAGCTTCGCGCCGCGACCGGACCCGAATATGGCCGAATCTGGGATTACGAGCTCGTGGAAGCGGTGATGAAGATCGCCGGCGACGGCGTCGGGCAGACGCGGTGGAAGGTCCCCGGCGTGCTCGACTGGTCGAATATGCACTATAACCCCTATGTCGACGTCACACGCGACACGACGACGCTTTATGCGTCCG
>NZ_MEFH01000043.1:0-8820 GCF_001725095.1 Sphingopyxis sp. SCN 67-31
TGTATATACATAAATCCGAACGCGGAAGATTGTCCAGACGGGATGAGGCGATGGCGCTTTGGTGCGAACAGGCATGGCTGGCGGAGGGTTGGGCGGAAAATGTCCGGCTGACGATCACCGACGGCCATATCGGTGCGATCGAGGTGGCGGCACCGCCGCAGCCGAGCGACGACCGGCATGCTATCCTGATCCCCGGTCTGCCCAATTTGCACAGCCATGCCTTTCAGCGCGGCATGGCGGGCCTCGCCGAGCGCGCGGGCGAAGGCGACGACAGTTTCTGGACCTGGCGCGAGGTCATGTATCGCTTCGTCGATCGCCTCGATCCCGACGGTATGCGCGCGATCGCGGCGCTCGCTTATGCCGAAATGCTGGAGAGCGGCTTTACCCGCGTCGGCGAATTTCATTATCTGCATCAATCGCCTGACGGCCGGCCCTATGGCGATGTCGCGGCGATGGCACAGGCGATTGCGGCGGCGGCCGATGAAACGGGGATCGGGCTGACCCTGCTTCCCGTCTTCTATGCCCATTCGGGGTTCGGCGGCGCGGCGCCGACTGCGGCGCAGCGGCGCTTCGTCAACGACCTCGACAGCTATGCCGCATTGATCGAGGCGTCGCGTGCCGCGGTTGCGGGGCTGGGCGATGCCATCGTCGGCGTCGCGCCGCACAGCCTGCGCGCGGCGACCGCCAGCGAACTGACCGCTGTTGCAGCAATGGCGGCCGGCGCGCCGGTGCATATCCATATCGCCGAACAGATGGCCGAGGTCGAGGCGTGCCAAGCCTGGAGCGGCGCCCGGCCTGTCGAATGGCTGATGGGAAACGCCGATGTCGGCGCCGACTGGTGCCTCGTTCACGCGACGCATGTCACCGAAGCCGAATGGCGCGCGATCGCGCAGAGCGGGGCGGTCGTCGGGCTGTGCCCGATCACCGAAGCCAATCTTGGCGACGGTCTGTTCCCGGCACGCGAATTTCTGGCGGGCGGTGGCCGCTTCGGGGTCGGCTCGGATTCCAATGTCGAGATCGACGCGGCGGCCGAACTGCGCCTGCTCGAATATGGTCAGCGGCTGGCGCATCGCGGCCGCAATCTGCTCGCGGGCGGTGCGGGGCGTTCGACCGGCGCTGCGCTCCACCAGGCGGCGCAGGCGGGCGGGGGACAGGCACTGGGGCAGGCGGGGCACGGCATTGCGACCGGCGCGGCGGCCGATCTTGTCAGCCTGACTGCGGCCGACCCCGCGCTTGCCGGGCGGCGCGGCGATGCGATCCTCGACAGCTGGATCTTCGGGCGCGGGGCGCGGCTGGTCGACTGCGTCTGGCGCCGCGGCGTCCAATGCGTCGCGGGCGGCCGCCATGTTGCGCGCGCGGCGATCGACGCGCGCTATCGGGACGCGATGCAGGCGCTGCTCGCATGAAGCAGAGCGGCGCTCTCCATGCGCAGATCCGCCGCGATATCGAGGCGCGGATCATGTCGGGCGAATGGAAGCCCGGCGACCGCATCCCCTATGAACATCAATTGATGGCGACCTATGGCTGTTCGCGGATGACCGTGAACCGGGCGCTGCGCGCTTTGGTCGAGGCGGGGTTGATCGAAAGCCGCAAGCGTGCCGGCACCTTCGTTTCGCATCCGCGCATTCACCGCGCCGCGCTCGAAATCCCCGACATCCGCGACGAAGTGGCGCAGCAGGGCGAGGATTATCGGCTCGACCTCGACCGCCGGGAGATCCGCCCCGCGAATGAGGAGGATCGGCGCCTGCTCCAGATCGACGGCGGCTCCGTGCTCGCGATCGAGTGTCGCCACCATGCCGGCGGGCGGCCCTATGCGCTTGAGAGGCGCCTTATCAATCTGGCGGCGGTGCCCGGCGCGGCCGAGGTCGATTTCGCGGTCGAGCCGCCGGGATCGTGGCTGCTCGCGCATGTTCCCTGGACCGAGGCCGAGCATCGCATCACCGCGGTCAATGCCGGGGCGAAGGAACTGGTCGCGCTCGGCATATCGGCGGGGGCCGCCTGCATGGCGCTCGAGCGCTGGACGTGGCGCGGCGCCGAGCGCATCACCTATGCGCGGCAAGTCTATCCGGGCGACCGCTACGCGCTTGTCGCGCATTTTCGGCCCTGAAGAGGAATGGTCATGGATTTTTCGCGTCTCGAAACCAGCAGCAAGATCGGCGACGGCTGGCGTTATCCGGCGGCGGAGCCGCGGCGCAGCGGCTGGCTGGACGTCGATGCCGAGGCGGGGCACCGCATCTATTGGGAGGAATATGGCGCCGCGGGCGGCGAGCCGGTGATGGTCCTTCACGGCGGGCCGGGCGGCGCCTGCTCGCCCGAGATGGCGCGCTTTTTCGATCCGGCGCGCTATCGCATCATCCTGTTCGACCAGCGCGGCTGCGGCAAGAGCGAGCCCAATGTCGCGGCCGCCGGCCCCGCCGCAGCGCTGCGCCACAATGATACGCCGCACCTGATCGACGACATCAACCGGCTGCGCGATGCGCTGGACATCGCAGGGCCGATGCATGTGTTCGGGGGCAGCTGGGGCAGCACGCTCGCCATGGCCTATGCCATCGCCTTTCCGCAGCATTGCGCCAGCCTGATCCTGCGCGGCATCTTTCTGGGATCGGCCGAGGATCTTGACTATCTGTATCAGGGCAATGCTGCGACCTGGCACGAGGCGCCCTATGCGCTGACCGCGCCCGGCGCCTATATCAACTATCCTGACGAATGGGCCGAACTGCTCGGCGTGCTGTCGGTCGCCGAACGGCGCGATGTGATGGCGTCGTACAAGGCGATCTTCGACATGGTGCCGCAGACCGACGCCGAACGCGAGCGGCAGCTGCATGCCGCGCTCGTCTGGTCGCTGTGGGAAGGGACGATCTCCAACCTGATTCCCGAACATGGCGCGACCGGCAAGTTCGGCGATGCCGACTTCGCGCTATGCTTTGCGCAGATCGAGGCGCATTTCTTTGCAAACGACCTGTTTCTGGAACCCGGTCATCTGATCGGCGGCGCGTCTACGCTCGCGTCCATCCCCGTGCATATCGTCCACGGCCGCTTCGATGAGGTGTGTCCGCTGACGCAGGCGTCGCGGCTGGTCGCGGCGCTGCACGACGCGGGGCGCGAGCCCGCCACTTACGTCGTCACCAATGCGGGGCACAGTGCGATGGAGCGCGAAAATGCGCTCGCGCTGACCGCGATCATGGATGGCTTGCCGCCGCTGCGCTGACTTATGTCGACAGCAGCGCGAGGATGACGCCGCCGACAACCAGCAGCAGCCCCAGCGTCTCGTGCCAGCGGACGGGCTCGCGCAGATAGAAATGCGCAAAGGCGATGGTGAACACCACCTCGACTTGCCCGACGACGCGGACCAGTGCCGCGGGGGCGGCGGCGAAGCCGGTGTACCAGCACGCCGATCCGAGCGCCGATAGCAGCCCGACCTGCGCCGAGGAGCGCCACGTCCGGCCGACCGCGGCGAGCGTTTCGCGGTCGCGCGCGATGATCCACGCAAGATGCAGCGCGCTTTGCATCGCCATCACCACGACGAGGGTGACGAGCGCCGAGCCGACCGTATCGACGCCGTGCAGCTCGGCGGTGGCAAGCTTGATCGCGACCGCGGCGCAGGCGAACATCGACCCCGCGCCGAGCCCGAACAACGCAGCCGGCTGACCGAGCGAGCCCGCAATTTCGCGCAGCGTCAGCCCGCGTCCCGCAAGCGCGAGGATCAGCACCCCGGCGACCCCTGCAACGATACCCGCCCAGGCAAGCAGCGGCAGCTGTTCGCCGAGGAACAGCGCAGTGACGAGCGCCGCCTGCACCGCTTCGGTCTTGGAGAAGGCGGTGCCGACGACGAAGCCGCGGTGGCCGAAGGCGGTGATGAGCAGGATCGTCCCCGCCATCTGGGTCACCGCGCCGACCGCCGACAGACCGGCGAAGGCGAGGCCGAGCGGTGGCAGCGCCGCATGGCGCGCGCCGAGCCAGGCGACCGCAAAGGCGAGCGCAAAGGGCAGGCCGTAGAGATAGCGCACCAGCCCCGCGCCGCTGACGCTCAGTTCGGCGCGCAGCCGCTGCTGCAGCGCAGTGCGCCACGCCTGAAAGAGCCCGCCGAACAGCGAGGCGGGAAGCCAGATGGGGTTCATGCGGCGGCGGCGTCAGGCAGGCTGATTATAATACATCTCCGTCGGTCCCGGATATTCGCGGCCGTCATCTTCGCCCACCTCGCGCGCGACCAGCGCGTTGACCATCTTGTTGAGCCGCAGCACATTCGCCTTCTGCTTGGGATCGTACGCCAGATTGACGATCTCGCCCGGGTCGGCGTGGGTGTCGTATAGCTCGAGATCGTTCATCGCGGCCAGCGTCTTCCAGTCGGTCGGCGTGTGATGATGCGCCGGCGCGAAATAGCGCGCGAATTTGTAGCGGCCATCGTGAACGCCGCGGTGCAGGCGGCGCTTCGACAGGTCATATTGCTTGCTGTAATCGGGCTCGCCGCTTGGCAGCTTGGCCGCGCGGTCCTTGGTCGGCTCCCAATAATGGACGACCGCATAGTTGAAGAGGTGGCCCGTCTTGTCGCGCTGCGTCGGCAGCGTCGGCGATCCGAGCAGCGCCGACACGTCGACGCCGGGCAGGCCGGGGAAACGGTCCTGCTGTTCGTCGGCGGACAGGCCGGCGAGCGTCATCAGCGTCGGGGCGATATCGATCGCGCCCATCAGCCCCTTGGTCGACCGCCCACCGGGGAAATCGGGGTGGGCGATGATCATCGGGATATTGGTTTCTTCGCGGTACATCGTCGCGCCCTTCTGGCGCATCCCGTGCGCGGCGGCGCGCTCGCCATGGTCGCTGGTATAGATGATGATCGTATTGTCGATCTGGCCGCTTTCCTTGAGCGCCCAGAGCAACTGGCCGAGCCGACGATCGACGTCGCGCAGGCAGTTATAGTAATAATTGTTGAAGCGGTGCCACGAGGCGAGGTCGTCGTGCGCCATCTTGCCGTAGAAGACGTCGTTCAGCCGTACGATCGCACGATGCGCCTCGGGCTTCGTCGACAGATCGTCCTTGCTGAAGCTTTCGGGCAGGTCGAACTTGTTGTCGACCTCGTAGATCGGATCGCCGGGTTCGCGGCGCAGCGGGCCCAATATGTTCGGATCGGGGCGGCTTTCGGCCTGCTTGCCCGTCGCGTCATAGAACATGATGTCGTGCGGATTGACCAGACCGACGACCTGGAACCACGGCTTGCCGCCAGCCTTGTCGTTGCGCGCATAGTCGAAGATCGCGCGCGCCGCGTCGCCCGCGACATACATGTCGGCCTTGTAGCCGTCCCATGTCAGCCCGACTTCCTCGCCGTCGAAGCCGTAATCGTGGAAGCCGTATTTCTCCATGGCATTTTCGGTGGTCGGATAGATGCCGCCCGGAATCCGCGTCCAGTTGCGTTCGTAATTGATGCGGCTGAGGTGCCATTTGCCCTTGTAGCTGGTGTAATAGCCCGCCGCCTGCATCATGTGGCCGAGCGTCGGCATGGTTTCCGCCGCCACCGGATAGGGGGCGTTGTCGCTGTTGAGGAACAGGCCGGTCTGCTGCGTATGGTGCGCCTGAAAGATCGTCGAGCGCGACGGGGTGCAGGGGGTCGTGTGCACATGATAATTTTCGACGAGCATCCCGCGTTCCATCAGTTCGCGGTGCGCGGGGAGCTTTTCGAGCAGGCCCTCGGGATAGCTGGCGACGCTCTGTTCCTGATCGGTGACGATCATCAGGACGTTGAGCTTCTTGCCGTTCTTCGCATAGGTCGGCATCGCGAGACCCGCGGCGGCGAGCGCCCCCATTCCCCCGACGAACGCGCGGCGGTTCACATCCCAAGCCATCTCAATCTCCCTTGGCCAGCAGTCCCGAAATGCGATCCGCGGCGCTTCGGCAAGGACGCGCCGCGGACGGATTGCGTCAGAATTTGAACGACAGGTCCACCCCGAATTCGCGCGGCGGCTGATAGAATTGCGAGATCGGGGTCGCGCCAGCGTTGGTGGCGCCCGAAATCACCTCCTGATCGGTCAGGTTGGTGCCGTAGAGCGTCACCTTCCATTTGTCGTCCTGTCCCGCGACCGCGATGCTGGCGTTGAGCAGCACCACCTCGTCCCGGTAATAGCCGGGAAGGTTGCTGCGGCCCCAGGTGTTGAAGCGCGACGAATAGCGCGCGTCGCTGTGCAGCTTGATCTCGCCGAACGACATCGGAATGGCATAATCGACCGACAGGCTGCCGCTCCATTTGGGTGCATTGGCGAGGTCGAGGCCGCTCGAATCGGTCGGGACGGCGAAGGTTCCGTTCGGCACCCCGTTGATCAGGATCGGCACCGCCGGCCCGCACTGGCCGGGTTCGGGTGCGCCGTTGGTGAAGACCCCGTTCGTGTCCGCGCAGAAATCGGTATAGCGCGCATGCAGATAGGCAAGGTTCGCGCCGATGGTGAAATTGGCGGCGGGGCGCAGCAGCGTTTCGACTTCGAAGCCCGATATTTTGGCGGCCGCGATGTTGGTCGTGATATTCTCCGCCCGTACCGCTCCCATCTTCGTTACCGAGCTTTGCAGATCGCGATACTTGTTGATGAAGCCCGACACGTTGAAGCGCAGCAACCGGTCGAACAAGTCGGTCTTGGCGCCAATTTCGAACGCGTTGACGCGTTCGGGGTTATAGGGACCGATATTCTCGGGGATCGTCCCGCGGGAGTTGAATCCGCCCGATTTATACCCCTGCGAATAGTTGGCGTAGACCATGGCGGCGGGCGAGAAGCGATATTCGGCGGTCAGGCGCGGCGTGAATTCGGCCCATGACGCCTTCAGGCTGCTCGTGAAGGACGAGGCCTGGTTGCCGTTGACGAACACCTGCGAGGCGATGTCATATTTCTTGCGGTCGTGGCTGTAGCGCCCGCCGAGCGACAGCGTCAGCCCCTCGACCGGATGCGCGTTGACAAGCGCGAACATCGCATAGCTCTGCGTGTCCTGATGAAGCTGCGCGAGCGTCGTCGTGGTCGGGGTGGCGAGCACCGTGTTGAACTGACGCCATTTGTCGGCCTGATAATAGAGGCCGACGACGAAATCGACGGGCTCGCCGGCCGGCGACACGTAGCGCAGCTCTGCGCTTTTCGATTCGCCCGAAAAGTCGCGGGTCACGTCGAGCTGCGGGGCGGGATTGATCAGCCCGTCGAAGTCGCCGCGGGTGATATAGGTGAGGTGACGATAGCCGAGAACCGAACTGATCGTGCCCCAGCCCACGTCGAGGTTCGACGACCAGGATCCGCCATAGCTCTCGGTGTTGGCATAGGGATCGAACAACACCGCCGCCTTGCGCACGTCGGTCTTCACCGCATCGGGCAGCAGATCCCAATTGGGATCGCCATTGTCGAGGACGTGCGGCGCCGGACCCGTCGTCTTTTGCTTCAGCCAGTCGACGATCAGCGTCGAATCGAACGGCCCGCCATGATCATAATTGAGCGCGCCGCGCACCGCCTTCACATTGGCGCCGTTAAGACGGTTGCCGGTGATGACGTTGCGGCTGTAGCCGTCATAGTCGCGGAAATTGACCGAGATTTTGGCGGCCAGCGCGCCATCGGCGAAGCGGCCGCTGTTGAGCTTGCCGCGGAACTGCTTGAGCCCGTAGGATCCCAGGCTGACGCGCGCTTCGCCGCCGAAATCGTCGGTCGGGCGCGCGGTGATGACGTTGATCGTGCCGGCAAGGTTGTTCTTGCCGAACAGCACGCCCTGCGGCCCCTTCAGCACCTCGATCCGTTCGACGTCGAACAGGTCGAGCATCGTGCTCGACACGAAGGGAATATAGACGCCGTCGATGATCGTGCTGACCTTGGGGTCGGCGTTGGGATCGGGATCGGCGGTGCTCATGCCGCGGATCGAGATCATCGGCACATTGGCGACGAGGCCCTGCGTCTGCAGCACCACATTGGGCGCGAGGCCGTTGAGGCTGGTGATATTGGTGCTGCCGCTCGCTTCGACCATCTCGGCATTGAAGGCCGAAATCGCGATCGGGACATTCTGCACGCTTTCGCTGCGGCGCTGTGCGGTGACGACGATGTCGCCATAGCTATTGTCTTCGGCGCCGGTGGCGACTTCTTCCGCCGCGGCGGTTTCGCCGGTCTGGGCATGCGCCGCCGTCGGTGTGGTGCCAAGCGCGACCATAGCGGTCGAAAGCAGGAACAAGCGCGTCGTCATCATATCCTCCCACATGGTGGCCGCGCCGATCCCGTTCCCGCGCGCGCCAGCGCGGCGGAAATGCGGGTTCGCATCCGGCCTTGTCAGTCCATGAAACGGGGTGATGCTGTGGCAGATTGCCCATTTTGCCGCCGGCGCCGGGCATCGTCTTGTGCCCGAATATCGTGCCGGTGGAGCGACTCTATCCTCCGTTCCCACCGCATGCTTAGCAGGATTGAAAAATACTTCAACTACTAAGTATTATGATTTTGTGACATGCTGATACCGCGCAAAACCGCTTGATTCGACGCGCTTGCTTGCCATATAAGTTAGAATCCTAAGTAAATGGCGGTGGTGAGGATCTACCCGGCGGGGAGCAAGGACAGGGTGACGTCTTTCGAAAATCCGGGCGCGGTGCGGGCGCCGCATCGATGACCGGCCCGCGCACGCTCTACGACAAGATATGGGACGCCCACGCCGTTGCCGAGGATGATGGTGAAACCCTGCTCTATGTCGATCTGCACCTGCTGCACGAAGTGACGTCGCCGCAGGCCTTCGCCGCGCTCGAGGAGGCGGGGCGGGGGGTCCGCCGGCCCGAGCGGGCGCTCGCGCTGTCGGATCATAATGTCCCGACCGAAGGACAGGCCGCCGGGCCCG
>NZ_MEFH01000044.1:0-17030 GCF_001725095.1 Sphingopyxis sp. SCN 67-31
AAACCGAGGCGGGAACCGCGCTGATGCGCGCCACCATCCCGAACCGGAGCGGCGCGCTCCGTCCGGGCATGGCGCTCCGCGGCCGGGTCATGGTCAATACGGCAAGCGTGCCGCTCGCCGTGCGCACCGAGGCGATCCAGCCCTTCCGCGACTTCAAGGTGGTCTATGCCAATTTCGGGCAGGACTATGAGGTCCGGATGCTCAAGCTCGGCCGCTCGTCGCCCGAATGGACCGAGGTTCTCTCCGGTATCAACCCGGGCACGAGCTACGTCACCAAGGGCAGTTTCCTGATCCGCGCGGACATCGAAAAGTCCGGCGCGAGCCACGACCATTGATCGGGAGGATTGGACAATGTTAGCCCGAATCATAGGATTTTCGATCCGCCAAAGGTGGCTCATCCTCGCCTTCGTCGCGCTGCTCTGCGCGGTGGGTGCTTGGAGCGCGACAAAGCTGCCGATCGATGCCGTTCCCGACATCACCAACGTCCAGGTGCAGATCAACACCGAGGCCGAAGGCTATTCGCCGCTCGAGGCCGAACAACGCATCACCTTCCCGATCGAGACCGCGATCGCCGGTATCCCCAACCTCTCCTACACGCGGTCGATCTCGCGGTACGGGCTGAGCCAGGTGACGGTGGTTTTCAAGGACGGCACCGACATCTACTTCGCCCGCCAGCAGGTGAACGAGCGCATACAGGCGGCGAAAGCGCAGCTCCCCGACGGAAGCGAGCCCGAAATGGGACCGATTTCGACGGGGCTCGGCGAGATCTTCATGTTCTCGGTCGAGGCCAAGCCCGGCGCGAAGAAGCCTGACGGGACGCCCTATAATGCCGAGGATCTGCGGACGATGACCGACTGGGTCATCCGCCCGCAGATGCGCACGGTGCCCGGGGTCGCGGAGATCAACACGATCGGCGGCTATGCCCGCCAATATCATATCACCCCCAATCCCGCCGCGCTGGCGTCGCTCAATCTCTCGCTCAACGACGTCGTCGGCGCGCTGGAGAGCAACAATGCCAATCGCGGCGCGGGCTATGTCGAGCGCGGCGGCGAGCAGATCCTGATCCGCGTTCCCGGCCAGGCCGGTAACGAGCAGGACCTCTCGGAAATCCTGATCACGACGCGCGGCGGCGTGCCCATCCGCATCAAGGATGTGGCCGATGTCGCGATCGGCTCGGGTCTCCGGACCGGCGCGGCGACCGAGAATGGCAAGGAGGTCGTGCTCGCCACGGTGGCGATGCTGATCGGCGAGAACCCGCGCGTCGTCGCCCAGGCGTCGGCGGAACGGCTCGAAGAGGCGGCCAAGGCGCTCCCCGAGGGTGTCGAGGTGCGAACGCTCTATGATCGCACGTCGCTCGTCGAGCGGACGATCTGGACGGTCGAGAAGAACCTCGCCGAAGGGGCGCTGCTCGTCATCGTCATCCTCTTCCTGCTGCTCGGGAACTTCCGCGCCGCACTGATCACGGCGGCGGTCATCCCGATCTCGATGCTGATGACGCTGACCGGCATGCTGCAGACGCGCACGTCGGCAAACCTCATGAGCCTCGGCGCGCTGGACTTTGGTCTGATCGTCGACGGGGCGGTGATCATCGTCGAGAATTGCCTGCGGCGTCTCGGCGAAGCGCAGCACCGTCTCGGGCGCTTGCTCGATCGCGACGAACGCTTCGGCCTCGTGGCCTCCGCAAGCGCCGAGGTCATCCGCCCGAGCATCTTCGGCATCATCATCATCACGGCGGTCTATCTTCCGATCTTCGCGCTCGAGGGCGTCGAAGGGAAGACCTTCCACCCGATGGCGATCACCGTCGTCCTCGCGCTGACCGCCGCACTCCTGCTCTCGCTCACCTTCGTGCCTGCGGCCGTCGCGCTGTTCGTCACGGGCAAGGTCGAAGAGAAGGAAAACTGGCTGATGCGCCGCCTTGGCCAGGGCTATCGGCCGATGCTCGAGCGGGCGCTCAACTGGCCCAAGGTCGCGATCGCGGGCGCGCTGCTGCTCGTTGTCGCGAGCGGCCTGCTCGCCTCGCGGCTCGGTTCCGAGTTCATCCCCAATCTCGACGAGGGGGACATCGCGATGCATGCGATGCGCATCCCGGGCACCAGTCTCGGGCAATCGATCGAGATGCAGGAGGCGCTCGAATCGCGCATCCGCAAATTCCCCGAAGTCGAACGGGTCTTCGCGAAGATCGGCACGCCCGACGTCGCGACCGACCCCATGCCGCCTTCGGTTGCGGATAACTTCATCATCCTCAAGGACAGGAGCGACTGGCCCGATCCGAGAAAGCCGAGAGAACAGCTGGTTGCCGAACTCAACAAGGCGGTCGCCGAAATCCCCGGCAACAATTACGAGTTCACGCAGCCCGTCCAGATGCGCATGAACGAGCTGATCGCGGGTGTTCGCTCGGACGTCGCGATCAAGCTCTTTGGCGACGATCTCGATCAATTGCTCAAGACCGGGCAGGCAATCGAGGAGTTGGTCGGCGGCGTCGAAGGCGCACAGGATGTGAAGCTCGAACAGGTCACCGGCCTGCCGATGCTTTCGGTCACGCCGCGCAGGGACAGTCTCGCCCGCTATGGCGTCAGCCTCCAGACGCTTCAGGATGCCGTCTCGACGGCAACCGGTGGGCGCGCGGCCGGGCAATTGTTCGAGGGCGACCGGCGTTTCGACGTCGTCGTGCGCTTGCCGGAGGATATGCGAACGAACCTGCCGGCGCTCGGCAATCTGCCGGTGGCGCTTCCGAATGGCGGTTGGGTCCCGCTTTCGGAACTTGCCGACATCTCGCTTGCCGCCGGCCCCAACCAGGTCAGCCGCGAGAATGGGAAGCGGCGTGCGGTCGTGACGGCGAACGTCCGGGGCCGCGACCTCGGTTCGTTCGTGGAGGAGCTGCAGGCCAAGGTCGACAGCGAGGTCGAGCTGCCCGAGGGCTATTATGTCGAATATGGCGGCACCTTCGAGCAGCTCCAGTCGGCAGCGACCCGGCTCCAGATCGTGGTGCCGGTGGTGCTGCTGCTGATCTTCGGACTCCTGTTCAGCCTCTTCGGATCGGTTCGGGACGCGGCGATCGTCTTCTCCGGGGTGCCACTGGCGCTGACGGGAGGCGTGGCCGCGCTGGCCCTTCGCGGCATTCCGCTGTCGATCTCCGCGGGTGTCGGCTTCATCGCGCTCTCGGGCGTGGCGGTGCTCAACGGCGTCGTGATGCTCTCCTTCATCAAGGATTTGCGCGAACGCGGCAAAGAGCTGCTCGAGGCGATCCGCGAAGGCGCGCTCACGCGCTTGAGACCGGTCATGATGACCGCACTGGTCGCCTCGCTCGGCTTCGTGCCGATGGCGGTCAATGTGGGTGCGGGCTCGGAAGTCCAGCGGCCGCTGGCGACGGTCGTGATCGGCGGCATCATCTCGTCGACGATCCTGACGCTGCTCGTGCTCCCGGCGCTCTACATGCTCGTGCATCGCCGCGCCGAGCAGAAAGAGCGGCCTAGCGCCCCTCCTGCGGAGGGCATGCCCGTCCCCGCGGAATGAAACCCCCCGTTGCCGCCGCGACGCTCCCCCGACGAAGGCGGCAACGGGACATACTGGGCGGAACCTCGTCGAGGTTCCGCTCCTTCTTCAGGAAGAGCGAAGGAAGGAAACGGTGATGACGAACAGCCAGGCGAACGCCGACCTCGAACGACGCACCCTCTGGATCGTCCTTCTGCTCAACGCCGCGATCGCCGCCGCCTTTCTCGTCACGGGCGCTATCGGCGATTCGAGCGCGCTCATCGCCAACGGCCTCGACAATCTCTCCGACGCCGCCGTCTATGCGCTAAGCCTCGTGGCGCTCCGCCATGGCCTGTTGTGGAAGACCCGCGCCGCCACGGCATCGGGCATCATGCTGCTCATCTTTGCCGCCGGCGTTCTCTTCGACGTCGGGCGCCGCTATCTCCAGGGGAGCGAACCGATCGGCCAGACGATGATGATCATGTCGGCGGTCGCCGCAGTCGTGAACTATATCTGCCTGAAGCTGCTCCAGCGGATTCAGAAGCCAGACGTCAACCTGCGCGCCGCGACCACCTTCAGCTTCAACGATTTCATTTCGAACGGCGGCATCCTGATCGCGGGTGTCCTCGTCTGGTGGCTCGGGACGAACTGGCCCGATCTTCTCGTCGGGTTCGCGACCGCGCTGATCGCCATCAAGGGCGGCATCGAGATCCTGCGCGACGCGCGCGCGGAGGCGCGCAAACCGGCGAGCGGCGAGGATTGACCTCGATGTGGACCGACCCCGGCATCACGGATACCGCAGCCGACCACCGTTTCAGGCAACAGGCAAAGGCGCTCGGCCTCGATCCGGATAGCAAATGGGTGGGAGGCTATGTTTCCGTCGCCGCGCAGGAAATCCGGCATCTCCTCGCCGCCTATGCCGGGGACATTGAAGGGCAGAGCCTTCTCGAGTTCGGCTGCAATTATGGCGCAAGCGCGATCGTTGCCGCGACGATGGGAGCCGCGGTCACCGCGATCGACGTCGATGAAGAGGCCATCGCGCTCGCAAGGCTCAACGCCGAACGATATGGTGCCGGCGCGGCCATGGACCTTCGCCATATGCCCGACACGCGGCACATTCCCTTTCCCGACGAAAGTTTCGACATCGTCCTCGCCATCAGCGTCCTCGAATATGTGCGGGGCGAGGAGTTGGCGGATATTCTGCTGGAGCTGCGGCGGCTGCTGCGCCCGGGCGGGCTCTTGCTCGTGTCGGGAACGGCGAGCCGCCTAGCGCCGCGCGAGGTTCATTCGGGACGCTGGTTCGTCAATTATTGGCCGCGATGGGTCGATCGCAAACTGCCGGGACGCACGTCAGAGTTTCAGCGCGGCCTCAATCCGCTTCGCCTCGTCCGCGCCTTCACCGACTATGAAAATCTCGACCGCGCCGACAGGGGCGCACGCTGGTGCGCGGCGCGCAAAGCGATGGGACAATCGCCCGCGAAACTTCGAGCCGCGCGATGGCTCGCTCGCCTCGCGGCACCGCTGGGTCTGTCCGTCGGCATGGTCGGATCAAGCTTCAGCGCCGCCTGGCGAAAGCCGGACGCGATCCGGCCGTAATCCCCGCGCCCGCGGGCTGATGCCCGGCGCCAAACGCAAAAGAAAAGGGCCGGGTCGCGTGTGCGGCCCGGCCCCCTCATGGATCGCTTCCGCGAGTCTTACATCGCGCGCTTCATTTCGCTGTGCGCGCCCTGCGCCTTGACGATTACCGTTACCGGCGCATCGCCGCGGTTGCGCCAGAACCAGCCGTGATTGCCGTCGAACTCGGCCGTCATCACGCCTTCGTCACGCGTCACATTGCGGTCCTTCTTGTAGCTGATCGACTTGCCGCCGCCGTCACCATGGACATCGACGTTCACAGGGCCGCCGACCGCGGTCCAGGCGAAGTTGGACTTGCCGCCCGCCTTCATGACCAACTTCACTTCGGCGCCTTCGCCCGGTGCGAGCGTGATGCGAAGCTCGTCCTGACGTCCTCCGGCTGCGGCGGCCGGAGCCGCACCCTCGGCCTCCGCCGCTGCATCCTCCGGTGCGGCCTCGGCTTCGCCGACCGTCATGCCCGATGCCGCGGCCTCGATCTGGGCGCTCTTGTCCGCGGCGCGGTCTGCGGCCGCCTCCTCGGCGAGCTGCGTCTTGATCTCGCCCATTTCGGTCAGGCCAAGCACGCGGCCGACGCCGGTCGGGTCGATCGCATATTCGGACGGCAGGACAACGGTGACGAGCAGCACGCCCGCCGTCGCCATGGCGATGACGGTCGAGGTGATGAGCTTGCCGGTGCTCGGCAGCTCGGACTTCGAGGGAATGTTCGAATTATACATGAGACAAGTCCTTGATTAGGAGACCGCGTAGCCGGTCAGCTGATATCCGATGAGAAGGAAGCCCGCGGCCATCATGACCACGTTCGCGGTATAAGCGTGCTTCCAGAAGCTGTCGGTCCGGCGCCAGAAGCCCATCACGATCAGGATCGCGCCGAGCGCGAGAAGCTGGCCGATTTCGACCCCGACGTTGAAGGCGAGCAGGTTCGGCAGCAGCCCGTCCGGCGAGATGTCATATTCGATGATCTTCGTGGCGAGGCCGAAGCCATGGCAGAAGCCGAATATGAGCGTCGCAACCTTGGTGTTCGGCTGGAAGCCGAACCAGCGCTGATAGGCGCCGAGATTGTCGAGCGCCTTGTAGACGATCGAGAAGCCGATGATGGCGTCGATGATGTAGCTGTTGATCCCGAAGTCGAAGAAGACCCCGAGCAGCATCGTCGTCGAATGGCCGATCGCGAAGAGGCTGACGTACAGCGCGATATGCTTCATCCGGTAGAGGAAGAAGATGATGCCGAAGAGGAAGAGGATATGGTCGTAACCGGTGACCATATGCTTCGCGCCGAGATACATGAAGGCGAGGATGTTCACCCCGCTGATCTCCTGGATATATCCCTTGTCACCTTCGGCGACGGCATGGGCCATGGCCTCACCCGTCGCGAAGACGAAGGACATGGCGGCGAGAACGAAAAACAGCAGGAATCGCCAGCGCGCACTATCCATGCGCCCTGGCCCTGTAAGAGCCTTGATCATAAAATTATCCTGAAATGCGTAGATGGATGCCGCGACAAGCGGCGTCGATTTCGCAGTCAGGCGCGGTCGGGTGGGCGGTCGAGCCTTGGCCCCCTGCGACCGTCGAGCGCCGCGGGCGCGAAACCGGTCCAGGTCGCTGTCACGACCGACGGGTCGATCCGGAGAGCCGCAGTGGCGAGAGGCGGATCATGATTATGATCGGCCGGGTTATGCCCGTGCATATGACCCGCGCCGCGCTCACTCTCATCGCCGGTGTCATGGGAATGCCCATGATCGGCAACCTCGGCAGCAAGCTCGGCGTGCCGCTCGGCCTCGGCGGCGAGCATTGCGACCGGGCTGTGGCTGACCGCCGTGTTGGCGACGGACAGCAGCATCGCCGCCGCCGTCAGGCAGAGCATCATCAGCGTCAGAAGGCTTGGGCGCGAGCGGCGGAGCATGAGCGGGTCAGGAAGAATCCGTAAGGGACCGGAACTAGAGATATTTCGAAATGGCGCGAAACTCGGCCATCGCCTTGTCGCCCACATCCGCGTCGCCGCCGATGCAATGACCGATATGATCCTCGATCAGCGTGCGCTTGGCATTGGCGACCGCCTTCTCGACGGCCGACAGTTGCATCGCGATATCGGTGCAGGGGCGGCCTTCCTCGATCATGCCGACGATGCTCTTCAGATGCCCCGTCGCGCGGTTGAGGCGCTTGATGATCGCGGGATGGGTCGTGTGCTGGTGCGGGTGATGATGGTCGGCCATGGTCAAATCTCTGCGGTCGAGGAGCTCTTGGGCTCGCAACCTTAATATCTCTCAAATTTCCGCGGTGCAGTTGACGTCATCGCGGCGGCTTGTCTATAGGGCCCATATCCCCCCAGGGGGATATATTTCAAGCCCGGAAAAATGCTCGCAGTACTCGCCAATCGCACTTATCGGCATCTCCTGCTCGCCCAGATCATCGCATTGGTCGGGACGGGGCTGGCGACGATTGCGCTCGGACTTCTGGCTTATGACATCGCCGGGGGCGATGCGGGCGTCGTTCTCGGCACTGCGCTCGCGATCAAGATGGCCGCCTATATCGGGATCGCGCCGATCGCCGGAGCCTTCGCCGACCGGGTGCCGCGGCGCGCGCTTCTTGTCACGCTCGATCTCGTTCGCGCTGCGGTCGCGATCTGCCTGCCGTTCGTCAGCGAAATCTGGCAAATCTATCTTCTGATCTTCGTTCTCCAGTCGGCATCCGCGGCGTTCACGCCCACGTTCCAGGCGACGATCCCCGACGTATTGCCCGACGAGCGCGACTATACGCGCGCCCTGTCGCTCTCGCGCCTCGCCTATGACATGGAGAATATCACGAGCCCGCTGCTCGCCGCGGCGCTCCTGACCGTGATCAACTTCCACTGGCTCTTTTCGGGGACCGCCGTCGGCTTCATCGCCTCTGCACTGCTCGTGCTCTCGGTCACGCTGCCGCGCCCCGAGCGTTCGTCCAGTCGCGACACCAGCATCTATGCCAAGACCACGCGCGGCATCCGCATCTATCTGAAGACGCCGCGGCTGCGCGGCCTGCTCGCCGTCACGCTCGCTGCCGCGGCGGCAAGCTCGATGGTCATCGTCAACACGGTCGTCATCGTCCGCGACCGGCTTGGCATGACCCAGCAGGATGTCGCGCTCACGCTTGCGGCCTATGGCTTCGGATCGATGGCTGCCGCCTTCATCCTGCCGCGCATCCTCGACCGGATTCCGGATCGGCGGGTGATGCTGCTTTCGGCCGCCATCCTCGTGGCGGGGCTCGCCGCGCTCGCTTGGATCAGCAGCATCGTGCCTGCGGGCATGACCTATTGGTATGTCCTGCTCGGCGGCTGGGCGGTTCTCGGCATTGCCTATTCGATGAGCATCACCCCCTCGGGACGGCTGCTCAAGCGCTCCGCAAATGCCCAAGACCGGCCGGCGCTGTTCGCAGCGCAGTTCGCGCTCAGTCACATCTGCTGGCTCATAACCTATCCGCTGGTCGGACAGTTGGGCGCGGGGGTCTCGATGACCGCCGCCTTTGCCGCCATGGCGGCAATTGCCCTTTTCGGGACCTTGCTCGGCCTCCTGCTCTGGCCTGCGAGCGATCCCGATGCGATTGCGCACGATCACCCCGATCTTCCGGCCGATCATGAGCATCTCCGCCGGCAGCACGCGGGGGGCGCCAGCCACCCCTATGTGATCGACGATCTCCACGAGCGATGGGTGGGCAAGCCATGACGCGCGCGCGTCCTTCCGCCACGGTGGCGCGGCGTCGCGTTATGCGATTGCTGCCCGGCGCCGCGCTTTGGTTCGGCGCCCTGCTCGCCATTCTCGCGCTCGCCAATGTGATGGGTGCGAGCGGCTGGCACGGGGCACTCGCGGGCCATGACGATTCGCAGGTTACGGCCGCCGTGGCGCACCACGACGATGGCGAAACCTCACCCCCCGAGATCGATCTTCACAAGATCACGCACGGGATGATGCAGGGTCTCGCCGACATCTCGCCGCAACTTCAAATCTGGTCGGGCTTCCTGCTCGCCGGAGCCCGTTGGGCTTACCGCCTCGATCTCGACTGGGCGAGCACCGCGCCCGAGGGACTTCTGCGACCGCCTAGAATGTGAGGCTGCGCGCCGTTCGCCGGCGCCTGCATCCTTCATTCTAGGAGATTTTCCATGACCGATATGATCGGCCAGCGACGCCTGCGCAGGGCGTTCCTGGGCCTATGTACCGCCGCCGGCGCGCTTGCCGCCGCGAATGCTGCTGCGCAACCCGCACCTTCGTTCGACCAGCTCTTCGGCCAAAGCGCCGAGGCGCCGCGAACGCAGATCATCGAAGCCGATATCGCCCGTGCGGAAGGCCTTGCCGAGCAAGCCCGGGTGCGTCCCAATCCGACCGTCAGCGGCCTCGCCGAGAATATCGGCGGCAAGCAGCCCTATAGCGGGTTCAACCGCTCCGAAACGACGATCCAGTATAACCAGCCGTTCGAACTCGGCGGCAAGCGCTCGGCGCGCATCGCCGCAGGCGAAGCGGGCATCGTGGCGGCGCGGGCGCGCGGGCGCGAAGCCTTGCTCACCTACGCCTATGATCTTGCTCGGGCCTATGCCGCGGCCGAGATCGCCGACCGCCGCCTTGCCTTGACCGAGGGCAGCCTCAGCGAGGCCCGCGACGACCTTCGTATCGCCGCAGCGCTCGTCGATGCGGGCAAGGAAACGCGGCTTCGCCGGCTGCAGGCCGAGACCGAGGTGGCGACGCTTCAGGCCGCGATATCGACGGCAAGGGCAGAGCGGGTCCAGGCCTATGCCCTTCTCTCCGCGCTGGCGGGCCAGGGGATGAGCTACACCAGCCTCTCCGAGCGGGTGCTGGCGCGGTTCGAGGCAACGCCCAAATATGGGCCGGCCGATCCGCTGCAAACGGCGCCTTATCTCGCGGCACAGGCGGAACGCGAAGCGGCCGCCTACCGCGTCGAGGTCGCGAAGCGTCAGGCGATTCCCGATGTCACCGTCTCGCTCGGCGTCCGCCGTATCGAGGCCGACAAGGGGAATGCCATGCTCGTCGGCGTCAGCGTGCCGCTGCCGCTCTTCGATCGCAACCGCGGCAATATCTCGGCGGCACTCGCGGAAAAGCAGGGCGCCGAAGCGCGTGCGACGGCGGCGCGCCTCGACGCCGAGGCGGGCATCAAGTCGGCGATGGCCTTCAACGAGGCGGCCGACGAGCGTGTCGACGCCGCCGAACAGACGTTCGAGACCGCCGACGAGGCCTATCGGCTCGCTCGCATCGCCTATGAGGCGGGCAAGTCCCCGCTCTTCGAACTCATTGCTGCACGGCGCGGTCTCAGCGCCGCGCGGGGCACGCTGCTCGACGCGCTGTCCGAGAGGTTCGACGCGCGCGCCGCGCTCGCCCGTCTCCAGGGCCGCACCATCACAGGGGAGGAAATCCAATGACCGAGAAGAATCGTTTTTATGCCGGTGCGGCAACTGCGCTGGCGCTTGCCGTGGCACTCGGCTTCGGCATCGCACAACTGACCGGGACCGATACCCCGGCTCCGGAGGCTGCGGCCCCAGCGGAAGCAGCGCCGTCCAACGAGGTGGTGATTTCGGCTGACGGGATTTCGCTTTCGCAAATCGGGGTCGCGCCCGCGGCAGGCGGCGAACTCGACGCCGCGATACCCGCCGCAGCGACGGTGGAGGCGACACCCGATGCGGTGGCCGTGCTCACGGCGCGCGCGCCGGGAACGGTGACGCGCATCTTCAAGCGGATCGGCGATCCGGTGCGGGCCGGTGAAACGCTGGCACTCGTCGAAAGCCGCGATGCCTCGACGATCGCCACCGACCGCGACGCCGCGGTCGCTCGCGAGCGGCTGGCAGCCCGCCAGCTCGAACGCGAGAAGAGGTTGCTCGGTCAGGGGGTTAGCCCGAGAGCCGATTATGAAATCGCCGAGGCCAATCTCGCGGTAGCGCAGGCGGAAGCGCGGCGCGCGAGCGCCGCTGCCGGGGCCGCAAAGGTCGCCTCGGACGGGCGCTCGGTCGCGGTCGTCAGTCCCGTGACCGGACGTGTTACCGCGGCGCAGGCCAATCTCGGCCAGTTCGTCGCCGCCGAGTCCGAATTGTTCCGGGTTGCCGATCCCAGCCGGATGCAGATCACCGCGAGCCTGCCGCCGGCCGACGCCGGCCGCGTCCGCGCGGGCGACCGGGTCGAGCTGACGACGAACGACGGCCGCATGATCGAAGGGCGCGTGCGCTCCGAAACCGGCGTCGTCGATCCCACGACCCGGTCGGCGACCGTGGTCATCACCCCCTCGGTCGCGGGCACGCTGCTTCCCGGCCAGCTGGTGAAGGCCCGCATCTTCGCGAGCGGCGGCGCCATCACCAACGGGGTCATGGTCCCGCAGGACGCCGTGCAGACGATCGGCGACCGCACGGTCGTCTTCGTCCGCACCACTAAGGGCTTCCGGGCGCAGACCGTGCAGGTCGGTGGGCGCAGCGCCGGGCTTGTCTCGATCCTGTCGGGGATCAAGGCCGGCACGCCGATCGCGACGACCAACGCCTTTCTGCTCAAGGCAGAGCTTGAAAAGGAGGCAGCGGAATGATCGCGCGCATCCTCAGTCTCTCGGTCAGGGGGCGATGGTTCGTCGCCTTCCTGACCTTGATCGTTTTCGGTTTCGGCCTCTGGCAGATTACCAAGCTGCCGATCGACGCAGTGCCCGACGTCACCAACCGCCAGGTCCAGATCAACACCTTCAATCCGACGCTCGGCCCTGTCGACATGGAAAAACAGGTAACCTTTCCTGTCGAGACGGCGCTCGCCGGGATACCCGGACTGACGCTGACCCGCTCGCTCACGCGCAACGGCTTCAGCCAGGTCACGGCGGTGTTCACCGATGACACCGACATCTATTTCGCGCGTCAGCAGGTGACCGAACGTCTCGCGCAGGCCAAGGACAGCCTGCCCGACGGCGTCCAGCCCAACCTGTCGCCGCTTAGTACCGGTCTCGGCGAAATCTTCTTCTACTCGGTCGCCTTCCGCCACCCGGATGGAAAGCAGAAAAATATCGTCGACGGCAAGCCCGGCTGGCAGTCGGACGGCGCCTACCTCACCCCCGAGGGCGAGCGGCTGACGACCGAATTGGCCAAGGCAGCCTATCTGCGCACGGTCCAGGACTGGATCATCCGTCCGCAGATGCGAACGGTTCCGGGGGTTGCCGGCGTCGATTCCAACGGCGGCTATGTGAAGCAATATCTCGTCCAGCCCAATCTCAACGCGCTGTCGACTTATGGCCTCTCGATCACCGAGCTGGCCGACGCGCTCGAACGCGCCAATCTATCGGCGGGCTCCAACTATGTGCGCCGGGCCGGCGAGAGCTTTCTCGTTCGCGCTGATGCCCGGCTGAAGTCGATCGAGGATATTCAGGAAGCCGTTGTCGCGACGCGCGCGGGCGTTCCCGTTCGCGTGAAGGATGTCGGCGAAGTGGTGATCGGGGGCGCGGTGCGCACCGGGTCGGGCAGCCGCATGGGCTCGGAGGCGGTCATTTCGACCGTGCTGATGCTCACTGGCGACAATAGCCGTATCGTCGCCACCAGCGCGGCCGAGAAACTGACGGCGATCAACAAGAACCTGCCGCCGGACGTGTTCGCCGAACCCGTCTACAACCGTTCGAAGCTGGTCAATGCGACGATCGCCACCGTCGAGAAGAATCTCGTCGAGGGCGCCTTGCTCGTCATCGCGGTGCTCTTCCTGCTGCTCGGCAACATCCGCGCCGCGCTGATCACCGCCGCGGTCATTCCGATCACGATGCTGATGACGGCATCGGGCATGAATGCGCTCGGCGTCTCGGGCAATCTGATGAGCCTCGGCGCGCTCGACTTCGGCCTGATCGTCGATGGCGCTGTCATCATCGTCGAAAATGCCCTGCGCCGGCTTGCCGAAAGGCAGGAGCATGAAGGGCGTTTGCTCAGCCGCTCCGAACGAATGGAGGAAACCACGCTTGCGGCGCAGGAGATGATCCGGCCGACCGTCTATGGTCAGCTCATCATCTTCCTCGTCTTCGTGCCGCTGCTCACCTTCCAGGGCGTCGAGGGCAAGACCTTCGCGCCGATGGCGATCACCTTGATGCTCGCACTCGCCGCCGCCTTCGTCCTCTCGCTGACCTTCATCCCCGCGATGATCGCCATCGTGATCAAGGGCAAGGTCAGCGAGACCGAGGTCAAGCCGATCCGCTGGTTCAAGGAGAAATATGAGCCGCTCCTGAAGAAGGCCGTCGCGCGCCCGCAGCCCTTCGTGGCGTCGGGCGTCGGCGTCTTCCTCGCCGCGGTGCTGGCATTCGGCTTCCTCGGCGAGGAGTTCATGCCGCAGCTCGACGAGAAGGACATCACGGTCACCAACTTCCGCGTGCCCTCGGCGTCGATCGACCAGTCGACGCAGATGCAGCTTCGCATCGAGGATGCGCTGAAGTCACTGCCCGAGGTTGCGCTCGTCTTCTCGAAGAACGGGAACGCCGATCTCGGGACCGACCCGATGCCGCCCAACGCGTCGGACACCTACGTGATTCCGAAGCCGGAAGACGAATGGCCGGCCGAGGTGAAGAGCAAGGAGGACATCCTTCGCCGCATCGAGGAGCGGATGAAACCGCTCATCGGCAATCGCACCGAGATCCAGCAGCCGATCCAGATGCGCTTCAACGAACTGATCGCCGGCGTTCGCGCCGACGTGGCCGTGAAGCTCTATGGAGACGATCTCGACGCCATGAGCGTGCAGGCGAACCGCATCGCGGGGGTTTTGCGGCGTATTCCGGGTGCAGGCGACGTCAGCGCCGAGCAGACGTCGGGGGCTCCGACCTTCGACGTCAAGATCGATCACCAGGCGGCAGCCCGTTACGGACTGTCGGTCGAAGAGGTCGCGAACACGGTTGCGGCTGCGCTCGGCGGCCGCGAGGCCGGACTTCTCTTCGAGGGCGATCGCCGCTTCTCGGTGGTCGTCCGCCTGCCCGATGCCCAGCGCGACGACCTCGAGACACTGGGTTCGATCCCGGTGATGCTCGCGGCGGGCGACGGGCAGATCGCAAGCTCGATCCCGCTCCGTGAAGTAGCAAAGTTCAGCTACACGCAAGGCCTCAACCAGATCAGCCGCGAAAATGGCAAGCGGATGGTCGTGGTGCAGGTCAATGTGCGCGGCCGCGATCTCGGCGGGTTCGTCACCGAGGCGCAGGACAAGATCGGAGCGCTCGACCTGCCAGCGGGCATGTACACCGATTGGGGCGGCACGTTCGAAAGCCTCCAGTCGGCCCGGCTTCGCCTGCTGATCGTGGTGCCGATCTGCTTCCTCGCCATTTACGCCCTGCTTTACATGGCGCTCGGCGGCTTCCGGCCGGCGGCGATCGTGTTCAGCGCGGTGCCGATGGCCCTCGCGGGCGGCGTCTTCGCGCTGCTGCTGCGGGGAATCCCCTTCTCGATCACGGCCGCGGTCGGGTTCATCGCGCTATCGGGCGTCGCCGTCCTCAACGGCCTCGTCATGATGAGCGCGATCCGCAGCCGCCGCGATGCGGGGATCGGGGATGATGAAGCGATCATCGGCGGCGCGATGGAGCGCGTGCGTCCGGTGCTGATGACGGCGCTCGTGGCGAGCCTCGGCTTTGTGCCGATGGCGCTTGCAACGGGAACCGGCGCCGAGGTCCAGCGCCCGCTGGCCACGGTCGTGATCGGCGGCCTGATCACTTGCACCGCGCTCACCCTGCTCGTCCTGCCGGCGATCTCGGCCTGGCTCTATCGCCGGTCCGCGGCCGCCAATCAGAGGCCGGGCGATACGGTGGAACCGGCCACGGCAAGCTGACTTGTCCGGCGGCCGCTTACCCCCCGCAGCGGCCGCCGGACCCTTTTTGCAATCCAATCGAAGGAGAAATCCCATGGAAGACAAGGATTATGCCCTGCTTCGCATCTACACCGACGAGATGGCGGTCAGCGGCGACAAGGCGCTGTTCGAGGTCATTCTCGAAAAGGCGAAGGCCCATAAGTTGCTCGGCGTCACGGTGCTGCGCGGGCGCGTCGGCTTCGGTCACTCGAACCTCGTTCATGCGACGAGCTTCCTCGATCATAATTATCCGCTGATCGTCGAAATCGTCGACATGCCCGCTACGCTCCGGAGTTTCGCGGCGCAGCTTCACCAGCTGAAGGGCATCGGGGCCATGACCCTGCTGCCCGTCGAGCTCCTCTGAGCATGCGGCGCGTCTGACACCATGCCGACCGAATTGGCCGCCCTGCATCCCTGGAGGCGGCCACGCCGCGGGCGCCTTGCCCTGGACCCGCCCGCGGCGAAACTTTTCCCGGCGAACTGAAGCCGGCCCACCCCCTTTGAGGACCCCCCGATGTCGTTTCCAGCCCCCCGACCCCCCGCAACCCGGCAACGCGCTCGGCGCCTGTTCTGCGCTCCTTTTGTGCTGCTCCTCACCGGCGCCTGTTCGGAGCCGCCCGAGGGCGGCAATTATCGCGACATCGCGGCCGGGGCCGAGCGCAGCCAGGAACATTTCCGCTGCACGGACGGATCGCGGCTCCTCGCCGATTTCTCGGCCGACCGCCGTGACCTTCGGCTTCGGTGGAACGAGAGCGCGACGGTGATCGCGCTGTCCGCGCCGGCCCCGAACCTGACGTTCGTCGGCGAGGACATGAACATCCTGTTCCGCGAGGACCGCGCCTTCGTCGAGCAGGTCAACGCCCCGAAGCGGTCCTGCAGGCGCGTGGACTAGCGGCCGGTTCAAACCTCCCCCAAGCTGAAAGGGTCATCCCCCATGATATTCGGAAAAAGGGTCGTTCTGGGCCCTATCATGCCGCCTGATCTCACGAGCCTGTTTCAATGGACCGACAGCGCCGAGGACGCGGCGATCAACGGCACCTACCGCCCGCCGAGCTGGAACGAGCAGGAGGAGTTCTGGCTCCTTCAGCAGGATCCCTCGCGCATCTTCTTCGCCATCAGGATCAAGCCGCGCTCGGAGATCGCGGGCTATATCCAGATACGCGAGATCGAGCCCGTCCACCGGTCGGCCAAGATCGGGATCTGGATCGGCGAGGCTGCCGAGCGCGGCAAGGGCATCGGCTTCGAAGCCCTCGAACTGGCGATCGACTATTGCTGGCGCCAGCTCAATCTCCGGCGGCTCACCCTCGAGGTCTTCGCCCATAATGAGGCGGCAATCCGTCTCTATGCGCGGTCCGGGTTCGAGCGCGAGGGCATGCTGAAGTCGGCCCAATATGTCGAAGGGGCGTGGATCGACATCGTGCTGATGGCGCTCCAGCGGCCGGGAGGGTGACTTCCATGTCCCCGTCCTCGGCTGTTTCCTTCGCCGTCGGCCCAGCCTCGCCCGATGGAGCGCGGCGATGATGGAGTTTCGGCGCGAGCATGATCTCGCCTTCACTCCAGGGCAGGTCTGGGCAGTGCTCCTGGATTTCGAGAGCCATCGCCAGTGGAATCCCTACGTCAGGCTCGAGCTCCTCCACAGCGATCCGATCGCGCTGCGATACTGGCTGCGGATGAACCCGCACAAGCCGAAGCTCCTGGAGGTCCCGGCAACGGTCCTCGCAGCCTACCCCGAGCGTCTGCTGACGATCGACGTCCGGCCGAGCTTCCTGCTGAAATTCGGGGAGAGCTTCGCGCTCTCCCCGAACGGCACCGGAACGCGGCTCGTTCACAGCTATCGTTGCAGCGGCCTGCTTGTCACGCTTCGGCTGCCGGGCATCCGGAAGAGTTTCGAGACGATGCTCGGCTCGGTCGACCGAAGGCTTATCGCCCATCTCGAAAGGCGATATCGAAGCAAACCGCGCGGACCCTCGGGCTCGAATTTCTGGGCGCGGTAGCGACGATACGAACCCGGAGGCCGCGCCATGCTGTCGTCGCGCCCGGCGGTCCTATCCCTGCACTTCGACCGTCATCGAATAGGAGGCGCGGCGTTCGGGCGCTTCGGGCTGCGGCGGCGTCGCAGGGGGCGGTCCG
>NZ_MEFH01000045.1:0-7435 GCF_001725095.1 Sphingopyxis sp. SCN 67-31
CGGGCGAGCAATTCCTCGGTATCGAAGGGCTTGGTGACATAGTCGTCGGCGCCCAGATCCAGCGCCGTCACCTTCTCGACACTGTTTTCGCGCGCCGATACGACGATCAGCGTGGCGTTCGAGCGCAGCCGCAGCGGCTCGATCAATTCCAGCCCGTCACGATCGGGCAGGCCGAGATCGAGCAGCACGACATCGGGCCGCTCGATGTCGAACAGCGCCATCGCCTGCCTGGCGCTGTCGGCTTCGCTCACCTGATGACCGGCGCGCTGCAGCGTGGCCTGCAGCAGCCGCCGGATATGGGCATCGTCCTCGATGATCAGGATTTTTGCCGGTGGCACCATCCGGCCAGCCTATTTCGTCGGGAAGCGCGCGTCGAGTGTCCGATTGAGCATCAGCACATTGACGCGCCTTTCGCCAAGGATTCCTGCGAGCGGGTGTTCGACAGATGCCTCGACCAGTGCCCGGAGGCTGGCGTCGTCGATGCCGCGCGCTTTCGCCACGCGCGCAATCTGGAAAAAAGCCGCCTCGGGGCTGATGTGGGGGTCCAGCCCCGAGGCGGAGGTCGTCACCAGGTCGGGCGGGACAGGGCGGCCCGGTGCCGTTGCAGTGAGCGCCTTGACGTCGGCGGCGACGCGATCGGCGAGCGCTTTGCTCGCCGGACCGAGGTTCGACCCCGAGGAAGCGGCGGCATCATAACCATCGGCGCCGGCGGCCGAGGGGCGCCCGTGGAAATAGGCGTCGGCCAGGAACCTCTGGCCGATCAGCTTCGACCCCACGATCTTTGAGCCGTCGCGGACGAGGCTGCCATTGGCTTGCTCCGGAAAAACGAGCTGGCCCATAGCCGTCAGCGCGAGCGGATAGACCAGACCGAGGAGGAGAGCGAAAAGCGCGGTCAGCACGAGCGCGGGACGAAGGGCGGATTTGAGTTCGGAAAACATGGAATTGTCCTTACGCAAGCTGGAGGCCGGACACGGCGAGGTCGATCAGCTTGATGCCGACAAATGGCGCGACCAGTCCGCCGAGGCCGAAGATCGATAGATTGCGCGCGAGCAACGGGCCGGCGGGCATCGGACGGTAGCGCACGCCCTTGAGCGCGAGCGGAACAAGGCACGGAATGATCAAGGCGTTGAAGATGATCGCCGACAGCACCGCGCTTTCGGGCGTGGCAAGGCGCATGACGTTGAGAACGCCGAGCTCAGGATAGAGAAAGACGAAGATCGCCGGGATGATCGCAAAATATTTGGCGACATCGTTTGCGACCGAAAAGGTCGTCAGCGCGCCGCGCGTCATCAGCAATTGCTTGCCCAGGCCCACAACCTCGATCAGCTTGGTCGGATCACTGTCGAGATCGACCATATTGCCCGCCTCGCGCGCCGCCTGCGTGCCGGTGTTCATCGCGACGCCGACATCGGCCTGCGCCAGCGCGGGGGCATCGTTGGTGCCGTCGCCGCACATGGCAACGAGCCGTCCCTCGGCCTGCTCGCGGCGAATGAGGGCAAGCTTGTCCTCGGGCGTCGCTTCGGCCAGGAAATCGTCCACCCCGGCTTCGGCGGCGATCGCCGCGGCCGTCAGCGGGTTGTCGCCCGTAATCATGACGGTGCGGATTCCCATTTTGCGCAATTCGCCGAAGCGTTCGCGAACGCCCGCCTTCACGACGTCCTTCAGGTGGATGGCGCCGAGCAGACGCCCGTCCCTGACCACCGCGAGCGGCGTGCCGCCGGCGCGCGCAACCTCGTCCGTTATGCGGCGCAACTCCTGCGCGGCAGGCGAGGATGCGGTGTCGGGGTGGGCCTTGAAGATCGAATCGACCGCGCCCTTGTGGATCGTCACCCCGGCGACCGTGACCCCCGAAAGGCGCGTCTGCGCGGTGAAGGGGATGACGTCGGACCCGGCCGGAAGCGCCGCCACGCGTATCGCATAGCGCTCGCGCGCAAGCGTCACGATCGAACGACCCTCGGGGGTTTCGTCGGCCAGGCTGGCGAGCAGTGCGGCCTCGGCCAGCGTTTCGTCATCGACGCCCGCCAGCGCGCGGAACTCGCTGGCCTGGCGGTCGCCGATCGTGATCGTGCCGGTCTTGTCGAGCAGGAGAACATCGACATCGCCCGCGGCTTCGACGGCCCGGCCCGACTTGGCCAGCACGTTGAAGCGCACGAGGCGGTCCATTCCGGCAATCCCGATGGCGGAGAGCAGCGCCGCAATGGTCGTCGGGATCAGCGTGATGAGCAGGGCCGCGAGCAATGCGACCGGGATCGATCCGCCGGCATAGGACGCGAAGCCCGGAATGGTCGCGACGGCGATCAGGAAGATGATGGTCAGCCCGACGAGCAGGATCGTCAGCGCAATCTCGTTGGGCGTCTTGCGCCGCTCGGCGCCTTCGACGAGTGCGATCATGCGGTCGAGAAAACCCTGGCCCGGCTCGGCAGTGACGCGCACCTTGACGCGGTCGGAGATGACGCGCGTGCCGGCTGTCACGGCGCTACGATCGCCGCCGGCCTCGCGGATCACGGGGGCGCTTTCGCCGGTGATCGCCGCTTCGTTGACCGATGCGACGCCTTCGATCACCTCGCCGTCGGCGGGGATGAGGTCGCCCGTCTCGACCAGAACGATCTCGCCCTTTTCCAGCTGGCTTGCGGCGACGATTTCATAAGTCTCGCCGACGCCGAGCATCAGCTTGGCGCGCAACTCGGCCTTCGTCGCGCGAAGCGAGGCCGCTTGGGCGCGCCCGCGTCCCTCGGCCAGGGCTTCGGCAAAGGTGCCGAAAAGCACGGTGAGCCAGAGCCAGGCGACGAGCTGGATTTCGAAACCCAGCGACAGGCCGGGGTCGCCGAGCGCGAGCAGCACCGTCAGGAGCAGGGCAACGCAGGCGGTGGTGAACATCACCGGGTTGCGCATCAGCTCGCGCGGATTGAGCTTCCTTACCGCATCACGCATCGCCGGAACGACCAGTGCGGGGCTGAACATCGAGGTTGGAGTCGTCATGTCGCTGATCCCTCAGAAGCGCTGGCCGGCCATCATCGAGAGATGATCGGCGACGGGACCTAGCGCGAGGCTGGGAAGGAAGGTGAGGCCGCCCATGATCAGGATGATCCCGATCAGCAGGCCGATCCACAGCCCCCCGGTGGTGGGGAAAGAGCCGCTGGTAGCGGGGGTGTGGCGCTTTGCGGCGAGGCTACCGGCGATGGCGAGCACCGGCACGATCACGAAGAACCGGCCAAGCCACATCGCGATCCCGATCATGGCATTGTAGAAGGGAGTGCCCGCGCTCAGGCCCGCAAAGGCCGAGCCATTGTTACCGGCCCCCGAGCTGAATGCGTAGAGAATCTCCGAGAAGCCGTGCGGCCCCTTGTTGAGCGGACCGGCAAGCCCCACGGGGAGCACGCTGGCAATGGCGGTGAAGCCGAGGATGACCAGCGGCAGGATCGCAATGGCTAGGACGGCGAGCTTGACCTCGCGCGCCTCGATCTTCTTGCCGACATATTCGGGTGTGCGCCCCACCATGAGGCCCGCGACGAACACCGCGAGGATGGCAAAGAGCAGAAAGCCATAGATGCCCGCGCCGACACCGCCGACCACGACCTCGCCGAGCTGGATGTTGAGTAGCGGGATCAGGCCGCCGATTGCGGTGAAACTGTCGTGCATGGCATTGACGGCCCCGCAGGACGCCGCCGTGGTGACAACGGCGAAGAGCGAAGAGGCGGCGATGCCGAAGCGAACTTCCTTCCCCTCCATATTGCCGCCGCCAACGCCGAGGTGATGAAGTGCGGGGTTGCCGGCGGCCTCCTGCCAATAGGCAATGCTGGCGCCGGCGATGAAAATAAGTCCCATCGCCGCGAGGATTGCCCAGCCTTGGCGCGTGTCGCCAACCGCCTTGCCGAAGCACCACGTCAACCCGGCGCCGATCAGGAAGATCGAGAGCATCTGGATCAGATTGGTGAGCGCGGTCGGGTTTTCGAAAGGGTGCGCGCTGTTGGCGTTGAAGAAGCCGCCGCCATTGGTTCCCAGCATCTTGATCGCTTCCTGGCTCGCGACCGGACCGAGCGCGATCGTCTGCCGAACGCCTTCGAGCGTCGTTGCGTGGACCGATCCCGCCAGCGTCTGCGGCACGCCGCTCGCGATCAGGAACAGCGCGTAGACCGTGCAGATGGGAAGCAGCAGATAGAGCGTTATACGCGTCGTATCGGCCCAGAAATTGCCGATCGTTCCCGTTTCGCGCCTTGCGAAACCGCGAAACAGCGCGAAGGCAATCGCGATACCGGTGGCGGCGGAGAGGAAGTTCTGGATCGTAAGCCCGAGCATCTGCGACAGGTTCGACAGCGTCGTCTCGCCCGAATACCATTGCCAGTTGGTGTTCGTCGTAAAGCTGACCGCCGTATTGAAAGCGCCGTCGGCGCCGACCGCGCCGAAGCCTTGCGGATTAACGGGAAGTACCCCCTGCAATCGCAGTACCGCATAGGTGAAAAGCAGCAGCGCGAGGTTGAACAGCAGCATGTGAAGCGCGTAGCGCCGCCAGCCCTGCTCTTCGGTCGGGTCGATCCCGGCCATCCGGTAGAAGCCCCGCTCGACTGGCCCCAGGATGCGGTGAAGTGGGGTCGTGCGCCCTTCGTAAAGGGCAAAGAGCCAGAGGCCCATCGGCTTGGCAAGGACGGCAAGGATCGCGACGAAGGCGAAAATGAGCATCCATCCGGACAAGGTCATGGGACTGCCTCCGGTCAGAAACGTTCGGGGCGCAGCAGCGCCACCACGAGATAGACGAACAGCGCCGCAGCGACGGCGCCGGCGAGCATCGACGAAGCGCTCATGGTCAGGCCTTGTCGCAGATGCGCGCGTAGCCGAGCGTGGCTGCGAACAGCAGCGCGGTAAGGGCGAGCCACATCAGATCGGTCATCATAGGTCTCCGGCAAAGGGCGACTCCCGAGGGAGCCGGACTGAATGCGACGCCGCTACGCCCCTTCGCCGTAAAGTTTCGCGGTCGAATTTCGCCGGGCGCATAAGGATTCCATAAAGATCGCCGATTGTCGCTTGGCCCTGTGTCCGCGACCGGGGTAAGCGGGCGCATGGTATCGGCCACCAAGAGACCCTCACCCGAAGCCCTGTTGCGGCAGGCAAAGCGCGAGGCGCGCGGGCGGCTGAAGATTTTTCTCGGTGCGGCGCCGGGCGTGGGCAAAACCTATGCGATGCTCAGCGAAGGTGCCGCGTTGCGGCGCGACGGACAGGACGTCGTCGTCGCCGTGGTGGAAACGCACGGTAGGGCGGAGACCGAAGCACTGCTCGACGGGATGGAGGTCGTGCCGCGCCGCGAAGTCGCCTATCGCGGCCACCAACTGACCGAGATGGACATCGATGCCGTGCTCCGCCGCGCCCCGACACTCGCGCTGGTGGACGAATATGCCCATACCAATATCGACGGCAGCCGGCATCCCAAACGCTGGCAGGATGTCGAGGAGCTGCTGAACGCCGGGATCGACGTCTATACGACGCTCAACGTCCAGCATGTCGAAAGCCTGAATGACGTCGTCGCAAGCTTTACCCGGGTGCGCGTTCGCGAGACGGTACCCGACAGCGTGTTCGAAGGGGCCGAAATCAAGCTCGTCGACCTGCCGCCCGACGAACTGATCGACCGGCTGCGCGATGGCAAGGTCTATGTGCCGCACGAGGCAAGCCGTGCCCTCGGCCATTTCTTTTCGAAGGCGAACCTTTCGGCGCTGCGCGAAATGGCGCTCCGGCGAGCTGCCTTGAGCGTCGACCGGCAAATGTTGCACGATCTCGATGCGACGGGCGAAGCGGGCACCTTCGCGGCCGGCGAGCGGATCCTCGTCGCGATCAGCGAACAGCCAGGCAGCGATATGCTCGTGCGCACAGCAAAGCGCCTTGCCGACGGGCTGAACGCCCCATGGACGGCGGTGCATATCGAGACGGCACGAAGCGCGGCCTTCGACGACGATGCCCGGCGGCGGATAGCCGCGTCGCTCGCACTGGCCGCTACCCTCGGCGCGACGATCGCTACCGTTCCTGCGGAGAGCGTTATTGCCGGACTGCGCGGCCAGATCGAGGTGATGCGCGCGACCCAGCTTATCATCGGCAGGTCGCAGCGTAGCTGGTGGTTCGAACTGCGCCACGGTTCGGTCGTCGAGGCGCTGATCCACGACGCGGGCGACCTTGCCATCCACGTCATCCCGTCACCCCGCGAATCTCCTGCCACGCGCCGGGGTCTCGACTGGACACGCGGCTGGGGGCGCCCGTCGAGCTATGCGGTCGGACTGGGGCTCATCGCGCTGATGACGGGCGCCGCGCGTCTGGCCGAACCATGGATCGGGACCGGGGCCGTCGACCTGCTGTATCTCGTTCCGGTGATTGTCGCCGCGACGCTTTACGGTTTGCGTCCGGGGCTGTTCGCGAGCCTCGTTGCGGCGCTGGCGTTCAACTTCTTCTTCCTCGAGCCGCGGCATACCTTCACGATCGCCGATCCGCAGAGCGTCCTCACCATGTTGATCCTTACCGGCGTCGCCGCGGTGGTCAGCAATCTTGCCGGCCGGCTGCGGACGCGCGCGCGGATCGGGGTTCGCAGCGCGCAGGAAAATGCGTCGCTTGCCGCCTTCGCGCAGATGCTTGCGCGCGCCTCCGATCGCGAAACCACCGCGGCGGTAACCTGCGAGGAAGTGGCGCGCTTGCTGGGCGTGCGCAGCATCATTCTGGCCGAGCAGGGCGGGCTGTTGCAACCGCTGGTCGCCCGGCCGGTCGATGCGGCGATCTCGCCGATCGATCAGGCGGCGGCCGAATGGGCCTGGACGAGCGGGGAGCCTGCGGGACGCGGGACGAATACGCTCGTTGCGTCCGACTGGCAGTTTCATCCGCTCAAGACCGGGCTCGGGGTTCTCGCGATCCTCGGCATCGCGAGCGAGGACGGCCGCGACCCGATTTCGCCCGACCGCGCCGCGCTGCTCGCCACGCTCGTCGGCCAGGCGGCGCTGGCGCACGAACGCTTGCATCTGGAGGACGAGATGCGCAGCCTGTCGGTCCTCGAGGAACGCGACCGCCTCCGCGCCGCGCTGCTCTCGTCGATCGGGCATGACCTGCGCACCCCGCTGACCGGCGTGACCGCCGCGATCGAGGCGCTGGCGAGCGAGCATCCCGGCGCGTCCGCGCTGCCGCTCGCGCGCGCGGAGGTGTCGCGATTGCGGCGTTTTCTCGACAATCTCGTCGAGTTGGTCCGCCTTGATTCAGGCGGTCTCAGCCTGGATGTGGCGCCGGTCGATCTGACCGACGCCGTGGCGGCCGTGGTCCATGATCTGAAAGATCTGCTGCGCGGACATCATGTCGATTTCCAGGTTCCCGCGGGTCTTCCGCTTGTCCGGGTCGATGAGCGGCTGCTCCATCACATTCTGCTCAACCTGCTCGCCAATGCGATCCAGCATGGCGGCAGCGCCGGGCCCATCGC
>NZ_MEFH01000046.1:0-7287 GCF_001725095.1 Sphingopyxis sp. SCN 67-31
ACGGGCACCTGCCCGATCAACGCGCGGAGGAGGCTGGTCTTGCCCGATCCGCTCGGCCCGACGATCAGGTGAAGGCCGGGGCCGGTCCAGCGCGCGCTGATCGGTCCGATCGCCGCGCCTTCGGGGTGCCGAACAACCCACGCATCGACGACAAGAGCCGCCGGTGCGCCGGGTAACGGCGATGCGACTGCGTGATCGGCGATCGGCGCCTCCGCGGCGGCAAGCGCCGCCAGCGCCGCTTCGCCTTGCTGCTTGTCGTGATAGGCAGCGGCCAGGCGGCGCATGCCGAGATAAAATTCGGGCGCGAGCGCAAGAACGTAAAAGGCTTCGGCGAAGTCGAGGCTTTCGGGCGCGCGAAAGGGCAGCAGGCCGAGCAGCGAAAAGCCGCAATAGACCGCGACGAGCGCGACCGCGAGCGCGCTGAAAAATTCGAGGATCGCGCTCGATGCAAAGGCGATGCGCAGCACGCCCAGCGTCCGTTCCGCCAGATCGCGCGCCGCCCCGCCGATCTGCCGCGTGACGCGATCCTCGGCGCCATAGGAGAGGATCAGCGGCAGCGCGCGAACCCGGTCGACGAACAAGCCGCCGAGCCGCGACAGCGCGCCCAGCTGCGCCTCGCTCGCCCGCGCCGCGGCGCTGCCGGCGAGCGCCATGCCGATCGCGAAGGGTAACAGCGTGCCGAACAAGATCGCCGCGGCGACGCCGCTCGCCGGCAGCGCCGCCAGCGCGATCAGCAGCGGCGAAAGCATCGCGGCACGGCGCAGCGGCAGGAAACGCGCAACATAGGGCTCGATGCGGTCGATCGCGGTCACCGCCAGTTCGGCATCTTCACCGATCAGGCGTCCGCGCCCCGCCGCGCTCACCATGAGCGCGGGCGCGACCCGCGCGCGCAGCTCGGCGGCAAAGCGCGCGGCGTGGCGCAGGCCGATCGCAAAGGCGCCGCCCTGCAAAGCGCCGCGTGCCAGCGCCGCGCCAACCAGCAGCAGCATCCACGCCCAGCCCGCAATGCCGAATCCCGCGTCGCCCCCTCCGCCGCCGCGAAGGTCGCGCGCGACGTGGAGCGCCAGCAATTGCGCGAGCGCGAGCGCGAAGAGCACCGCGGCCACGGCATCGCCAAGCCAAGCGGCCAGGGCACCGCGGCTGGCGGCGGGTGCTGCAGATGTGGCGTTATCTCTACTTGACATTTTTCTAATATTCACACATTCCCATATTCATTAAATGACGATGCCGCAAGCCGTGCGGCACCCCGCCGAGTCGCTGTTCAGGAGTGGCGCCATGGACCTGGCCGTAGTCGAATTATCCCGCCTGCAATTCGCCCTTACGGCGATGTACCATTTCCTCTTCGTTCCGCTGACGCTGGGGCTTTCCTTCATGCTGGTGATCATGGAGAGCATCTATGTCATCACCGAAAGGGAAATCTGGCGTACCATCACGCGTTTCTGGGCCCGCCTGTTCGGGATCAACTTCGTCCTCGGGGTCGCGACCGGCCTGACGATGGAGTTCGAATTCGGGATGAACTGGTCCTATTATTCTCACTATGTCGGCGACATCTTCGGCGCGCCACTCGCGATCGAGGGGCTCATGGCCTTTTTCCTCGAGGCGACCTTCGTCGGGCTGATGTTCTTCGGCTGGGACAAATTGTCCAAGCAGCTCCATCTCCTCGTCACCTTCCTCGTCGCGCTGGGTTCCAATCTTTCGGCGCTGTGGATCCTGATCGCCAACGGCTGGATGCAGAATCCGGTCGGGTCGCGCTTCAATCCCGACACGATGCGCATGGAAGTCGTCGACTTTTATTCGGTGCTGTTCAACCCCGTCGCGCAGGCGAAGTTCGTCCACACGGTCAGCGCCGGCTATGTCACCGCCTCGGTCTTCGTTCTCGGCATTTCGGCCTGGTATCTGCTCCGCGGCCGTTACACCGCGCTCGCGAAGCGCTCGCTGACCGTTGCCGCGGCCTTCGGCCTCGCCTCCTCGCTGTCGGTGGTCGTCCTCGGCGACGAATCGGGCTATGCGCTCACCGATCATCAGAAGATGAAACTCGCCGCGATCGAGGCGATGTGGCACACCGAAAAGGCGCCCGCCGGGCTCACCCTCTTCGGCCTGCCGTCGGTCAAGGACCGCGAGACCCGCTATGAAATCAAGATACCCTATGTCCTCGGCCTGATTTCGACGCGCAGCCTGACCGGGCAGGTCCAGGGGATCAACGAACTGGTCCTCCACGCGCAGGAACGCATCGAAAGCGGCAAGCTCGCCTATGGCGCGCTCGAGGATCTGAAGGCCGATCGCACCAACGCCGCCGCGCGCGCGACCTTCGAGGCGAACCGCAGCAACCTCGGCTATGCGATGCTGCTCAAGCGTTATGTCCCCGATCCGCGCAACGCGACCGCCGACCAGGTCATGCAGGCGGCGTGGGACACGGTGCCCAACGTCCCGGTCACCTTCTGGCTGTTCCGCCTCATGGCGGGGCTCGGCTTCTTCTTCATCGGCTTCTTCGCCCTCGCCTTCTATTATGCGACGGTGCGGCGCTTCGATGTGAAGTGGTTCCTGCGCGCCGCGGTGATCATCATGCCGCTGCCGTGGCTGGCCGCCGAAATGGGCTGGGTGCTCGCCGAATATGGCCGCCAGCCATGGGCGATCGAGGGCGTGCTGCCGACCTTCCTCGGCGCATCGAGCCTGACGGTGGCGCAGGTCTGGACGACCATCGCGGCCTTCACCCTGCTCTACAGCGCGCTCGCTTTCATCGAGGTGCGGCTGATGCTCGCGGCGATCCGCAAGGGCCCCGAGTCCAAGCGCGGCCGCGACCTTGCCTCGGGCATCGAACCCACCGACGCGGGCTATACCCCGCTGCCGGCCGAATAAGGAGGATCAGACGATGGCGATTCCCTTCGACTATGAAACGCTCCGCCTGATCTGGTGGCTGCTTCTCGGCGTGCTGCTGATCGGCTTCACGCTCACCGACGGCTACGACCTCGGCGTCGCCGCACTGCTGCCCTTCATCGCGCGGACCGACGAGGAACGGCGGCTGGCGATCAACAGCATCGCCCCGACGTGGGAGGGGCATCAGGTTTGGCTGATCCTCGGCGGCGGCGCGATCTTCGCAGCATGGCCCTTTGTCTATGCGATCAGCTTTTCGGGCTTCTACCTCGCGATATTCCTTGTCCTCGCGGCGCTGATCCTGCGCCCCGTGGCATTCAAATATCGCTCGAAGCACGACGATCCTGCCTGGCGCAGCCGCTGGGATTGGGCGCTGTTCGTTGGCGGTTTCGTCCCCGCACTGGTGTTCGGTGTTGCGGTCGGCAACGTCCTTCTGGGCGCGCCCTTCCGCCTCGATAGCGACCTGCGTGCCTTTTACGAAGGCTCGCTGCTCGGCCTCTTCTCGCCCTTCACCTTGCTCACCGGCCTGCTGTCGGTGGCGATGGTCGTGCTGCACGGCGCCGGCTGGCTCGCGCTCAAGGCCGAGGACGGCGTCGTGATGGACCGGGCGCGCCGCTGGGGCAAGATCGCCGCGCTGCTCGTCATCGCGCTGTTCGCAATCGGCGGCGTGATGGTCGCCACGATGAATATCGGCTACCGGCTGGAGGGCGAACTCGATCCCGCCGGCCCCTCGAACCCGCTGTGGGCAACGTCGGTCCCGGCGGCGGGCGCATGGCTCGACAATTATGGGCGCCACCCGTGGATGCTGCTCGCGCCCATCCTCGGCTTCCTCGGCCCGATCCTCGCCTATGTCGCGATCGCCGGGCGCAAGCAGAGCCTGCTCTTCGTCGGCTCGGCGCTCGCGGTGGTCGGGATCATCTCGACGGTCGGCCTGTCGATGTTCCCTTTCATCCTGCCCAGCTCGATCGACCCGCATTCGAGCCTGATGGTCTGGAATGCCTCGTCGAGCCACCTCACCTTGTGGATCATGCTCGTCGTGACCCTGATCTTCCTGCCCATCGTCCTCGCCTACACGGCGTGGGTGCTCAAGGTGTTGTTCGGCCGCGTCACGCTCGACGAGGTTCGCACCAACCCCGATTTCTACTGACCGGAGGAACACGCCATGTGGTATTTTACCTGGGTACTCGGCCTCGGCCTCGCGGTCGGCTTCGGCATATTGAACGGCTTGTGGCACGAATTCCACTCGCCCGCCGACGACGACGCGACGCTCTGACCAGCGGCACAGCTATGAAAAAGGCCGGCGCAGTCCATGCTGCGCCGGCCTTTTTGTTTAGCCAGATTGACGCCTTACGCGGCGCCGTCCTGCCAGCCGCCGCCCAGCGCGAGGAACAGCGCGACCAGATAGGTCGCACGCTGCTGTTCGGACTGGGCGATGCTCGCCTGGATCTGCGCCAGCGAGCGTTCGGCATCGAGTACGACCTGAAAATTCTCGCGCCCGGCCTGATAGCGAAGCCGCGCGATCCGCGCCGCCTCGCCCGCTTCGTCCGCCGCACGGCGTAGCGCCGCAAGCCGGTCAAGTTCGCCGGCATAGTTGGCGAGCGCGCTTTCGGTTTCTTGAAGCGCGCCGAGCCAGGTGCCGTCGAAGGTCGCGAGCGCCGCGTCGGCGCCGGCCTCCGCCTGCTTCAGCCGCGAACGCGCGACCGCGATGTTCGGAAAGCTCCAGGAAATCAGCGGCCCGATCGAAAAGCGGAAGCTGTCGGACTTGCCCAGCCCCGAAACCGCGTCGGCGGTCGATCCGACCGACCCGCCGATGCTGATGCTGGGATAAAGATCGGCGGTCGCGACATTGACACGCGCCGCGGCGGCGGCGAGCTGGCGCTCGGCCCGGCGAATATCCGGGCGGCGGGCGAGCAGCGCGGCGCCGTCACCGACCGGAATCGGACGGTCGAGTTCGGGCGGCGCCTGGCATTGCAGCGCGGCCTGCGGCGCTTCGGCGGGCGGCTTGCCGGTCAGCAGCGCAAGGCGATAGAGCGCCCCGGCGCGCTGCGCCTTCAAGGTCGGCAGGGTCGCGCGCGTCTGTTCCAGCAGCGCCCCCGCCTGCCCGGTGTCGAGCCGCGTCGCGCGTCCGCCTTCGAACAGCCGGCGCGTCAGGTCGAAGGTCTGTTCCTGAATGCGCAGCGTTTCCTCCGCCACCGCAAGCTGGCGGTTGTAGGCGCAGACGTCGGCATAGGCGCGCGTCGTTTCCGCCGCGACCGTGATGCGCGTCAGGTCGAAGGCCGCCTGCACCGCGTCGGCATCTGCGCGGCTCGCGCGGATCGCACTTTCGACGCGCCCGAACAGATCGACCTGATAACCGATGTCGAGCCCGACATCATAGCTTTCGCCCTCGACCGGGCCGATGCCGGTGACGCTGCCCGGCTGGCGGGCATAGGTGCCGCTGGCGCTTATTCCGGTGGTCGGCAGGCGGCCGGCCCGTGATTCCTTCAACACCGCGCGCGCCTGTGCCAGATTGGCGGCGGCGACGCGCAGATCGGTATTGGCGGCCAACGCCTCTTCGACGAGCGCGTCGAGCGTCGGGTCGCCGAACAGGCTCCACCAATGCCCCGCCGGCTGCTCGCCGGTGAAGGCGGGCGATTTGCCTGCCTCGAGGAAAGGTGTCTGTCCGGGAGCGGCGGGGGTCGGCGACACATAGGCCGGACCGACGGCGCAGCCCGACAGCGCAAGCGCGGCGGCACCGGTCAGCAGGACATTGCGGCTCATCATGGCATCTCCAGCGGCGCATCGCCGCCCTTGTTGGTGCGGCCGCGCGCGAACCATTGCTGGACGCGATAGCCCAGCTTGCGCGACACGACGTAGAAGATCGGCGTGAAGATCAGCCCGAATATGGTGACGCCGAGCATGCCGAACGTCACCGCCGTGCCGAGTGCCTGGCGCATTTCCTGCCCCGGCCCGCTTGCCACCGCGAGCGGAATGACGCCGAAGATGAAGGCAAAGCTGGTCATCAGGATCGGACGCAGGCGCGACTGCGCGGCGTGAACCGCGGCGTCGAGCGGGGCCATCCCCTCCTCTTCTTCCGCCTGCTTGGCGAATTCGACGATCAGGATCGCGTTCTTCGCCGCGAGCGCAATCAGCACGACCAGCCCGACTTGCGTCAGGATATTATTGTCCATCCCGCGCAGGTTCACGCCCAGCATCGCCGCCAATATGCACATCGGCACGATCAGGATCACCGCGAGCGGCAGCGGCAGCGATTCATATTGCGCCGCCAGCACCAGGAAGACGAAGACCACCGCGAGCAGGAAGATCAGCACCGCGCTGCTCCCCGCCTGCTTTTCCTGATAGGCGAGGCCCGTCCATTCATAGGAAAAGCCCTGCGGCATCGTCTTCGCGGCCAGTCCCTCCATCGCGGTCAACGCCGCACCCGATGAGACGCCCGGCGCCGCCTGTCCCTGCAGTTCGACCGCGGGGAACAGATTGTAGCGCACGACGCGGGTCGGGCCGCTGTCGTCGCGGAAGGTCGCGAGCGACGAGAGCGGAACCATCTCGCCCGACGAGGACCGCACCTGCAATCGGCCCACATCCTCGATCCGGCTGCGCGCGCTTGGTTCGGCCTGAGCCGTGACGCGGAAGGTGCGGCCAAGGAAGTTGAAGTCGTTGACATAGGTCGAGGCAAGATAGGTGCCGAGCGCGGCGTAGACCTGGCTCGGGTCGACGCCCAATATCTGCGCCTTGTCACGATCGACATCGGCGAAGATGCGCGGGCTTCCGGTGTTGAACAGCGAAAAGACCTGCGTGACGTCGGGCACCTGCTGCGCCCCGCCCATCATCGCCTGCGTCACCTTTTCAAGGTCGCGATAGCTTTGCCCCTCGCGCGCCTGCAGCATCATGGTGAAGCCGTTGCCGTTACCGAGGCCCTGCACCGCGGGCGGCGCGATGACGAAGGCGTTTGCTTCAGGGAGCGCCATCGCGAGGACGCCCGACAGCTTGCCCGACAATGCGCTGGCGCTCAGATCGCTGCCGCGCTCGCTCCAGTCCTTCAGACGGATGAACATCGTGCCCGCGTTCGATGCGGTCGAAAAGCTCGCGCCGTCGAGCCCCGAAAAGGTCGCGATGCTCTCGACGCCGTCGATCTGCGACACCGTCTTCTGCGCGCGCGCCAGCACCTCGCTCGTGCGATCGAGCGACGCGCCGGGCGGAAGCTGAACCACGCCGATCAGCACGCCCTGATCCTGATCGGGGATGAAGCCCGTCGGCGTATCTGCGAGGCGCCAGCCGGTCGCGGCGAGCAGTACCGCATAGATGCCCAGCATCAGCGCCGTCTTGCGGATCAGCGACGCGGTGGTGGTGCCATAGCGTTCGGACAGCCGGTCGAACCCGTCGTTGAACTTGTCCGCGGCGCGGCGGACCACGCGCATG
>NZ_MEFH01000047.1:0-7037 GCF_001725095.1 Sphingopyxis sp. SCN 67-31
GCCAATTGGGGAGAGGCATGATGCGGGATTATGTTGGGCTGCGCCGCAAGGCGCGGGCGTCGCGGCTGGTGACGGCATGGGTTTCCGGGGTCGCGCTCTGCGCGCTGCTCGCGCCCGCCAGCGCCCTGGCTCAGGAGCAGGTGCAGTCGGACGATGCTGCGGACGACAATGCGATCGTCGTGACCGGCATCCGTAGTTCGCTGCAGAGTGCGCTCACGGAAAAACGTAACGCCGACAATCTGATCGAAGTCATCCAGGCCGAAGACATCGGAAAATTACCTGACCAGAATCTCGCCGAGGTGCTCGAGAACATCACCGGGGTGCAAATCACGCGCGAAGCCGGGGTCGGTACTGGCGTGCAGATTCGCGGCACCAACGACAATCGCGTAGAGATCAACGGCGTTTCGACGGTCGGCTCCGGGTCGGGGCGGGGCGGCATCAGCTTCGAGGATGTCAGCGCGTCGATCATCGCGTCGGTCGAAGTGACCAAGGCGCCCGAGGCAAAGACGATCGAGGGATCGGTGGGCGGCACCATCAACCTGCGCACCATTCGCCCGCTCGACCTGAAGGAAATGCTGCTCGCGGCGCGCGTTCAGGGCGAGCATAGCGAGCTGTCGAAGAGCGTCCGGCCGCGTATCTCGGCGACGTTCGGCGACAAATGGTCGACGGGTATCGGCGAGATCGGGCTGGTGGTAAGCGGCAGCTACACCCAGCAGGAGGCAACATCCTTCCGTCCGCGCGTCGATCGCGACGGCGGGCTTGTCGAAAATGTCAACGCGACCGTGGTCCGCAGCGGTGTAACCGAAAATCAGCCGACGCGCCGCCCGGCCGCCCAGGACTTCGACTTCGTCGGCATCCAGTTCCTCAACCAGGAGCTCGAAAATTTCGAATATGAGACGAAGAATTTCGCGGGGACGCTCGAATGGGCGCCGAGCGATCATGTGAAATTCTATTTCGATACCATCTATAACGACCAGCAGCGGCGGCAGGACAGCTCGCGCGTTCAGGGGTCGGGGGTCAATGCGCTGCTCGACTACAGCGTCCCGACATCCTTCCAGACCGTGGATTTCGGATCGCTCGACGGCGTGAAGCTCGGCAGTATCCGGGTCGCCGAGACGGGCACGATCGAGCCCAATATCGCGGTCGATCGCGACGACCCCAATCTGCGCTTCTCGAGCGACGTCGGGGCTCGCCTGACCAAGAGCGAAATCTACCGGCTCGGCACCGAGTTCGACGCCGGGCGGCTGACCGGACGCGTCGAGGCATCGCGTTCGATTTCGAACACGCGAAATCCCGATCTCAGCACGACGCTGAATTTCCTCAACCCCAATGCCCCGGTCTTTACCGGGAACGACAATGCGGTTCCCTTCATCTACGACCTGTCGGGCGGATCGCTTGCCTTCGGCATTAATTTTGACTCGCCCTTTGCGCCGACGGTCGAACAATTGCTCGACCCCGCCAATGTCGTGTTGCAGCAGGTGTCGATCGGCAATGACAGCACGCGCAACAAGGAAGACGCGGCGCGCATCGATCTGTCGCTCGATGTCGCGGACCTGACGCCCTTCTTCACCTCATTCGACGTCGGCTATCGCTTCAACCGGTCGTCCAGCACCTTCAACGATGTCGGCTCGACGCTCACGCTCAGCAGCCTCAACGACAGTCCGCGCGGCACCTTGTTTGCCGATCTGCTGGTTCGCGGTCCGAACAATTTCGGCGACGCCGACGGCCGGACGCTTTTCTTCAAGGACTTTCTGCTCGTCGACCCCAACCGCGCGTTCAGCGATCGCGAGGGCACGCTCGACATCCTGCGCGCCGCCTTGCTAGCGGCGCCCGGCCAGCGCGCACTCAACGACGCATCGGCCAATTCGGCGGGCTATTTCTCGATCAACGAGACGACCAACGCGGTCTATGGTCAGGCCAATTTCGAGATCGGCCCGGTACGCGGCAATTTCGGTCTTCGCTGGCTCGACACCAGCCTCGATTCGATCGGCAATTCGATCACCGGCGCCAATGTGACGCAGGTCGTCACCCGAGGCGGCTACAGCAAGCTGTTGCCGCGGCTCAACCTCGTCGCCGATGTTGCGGACAATATCCTGCTGCGCGCCAGCTGGGGCCGCGACATCAACCGCCCCGATTTCGACCTGTTGTCGACCTCGGTATCGTTCGTGACGAGCGAAAACGCGGCGGTCTCGATCGGCAATCCGAATCTGCGCCCCGAAACCGTCACCTCCTATGACGCCTCGATCGACTGGTACTTCGCGCCTTCGTCGGTGCTCAGCGTCGGGGTGTTTCACAAGAAGCGTACTGACCTTTTCGTCACCCAGCTCGAAGATGCGCCGCTTGACGCCAATGGCTATCGCGACATCACCGCGCCGTGCGAGGGCGGCGGCATCTATAATCCGATCGCGTTTCGCAACCAGCTATCGCCGATCGGCGGATCGGGCATGTGTGTCCCGATCCTGACGACGATCAACGACAGCGGCAGTACGACGCAGACCGGCGTCGAAGTCGCGCTGCAATATGACCTGTCGCAGTTCGAGGATGCCTTGGGCTTCGCATCGGGCTTCGGGATCGTCGCCAACTACACCTATCAGAAATTCGGCGGCGGCCAGGCGGTCAACAGCTCGGCGACGCGCGGCACGGATATCTTCAATGCGATCAACGGTATCTACGATGATGCCGATTTCGTGCCGGTAACCGCGAAGCAGGGGCTGCTCGACTTTTCCAAGCACGCCTATAATCTGACGCTCTATTACGAAAAATACGGGCTGTCGGCCCGTGCGCGCTACACATGGCGGAGCGCGTTCCGGACGCTGGACACGGTCGGCGGCGCAACGCTTGCGAGCACCTTCGGCTTTCCGGTCGTGACCGCGGCGCGGGGACAGCTCAATGCGAGCATTTCTTACGATATCAACAGCTTCCTCAGTGTCGGGGTCGAAGGGGTCAACCTCTCCAAGTCGAAAATCTCGCAATATTGCGTCAATGACGGGGCACTGCTGTGCTTCGAGGGGCTGCCCGATCGCCGGATCACCTTCGGCGCGTCGGTGCGTTTCTAGGGCGCTCGGGGTGACGGCGCAGGGCAAGATAAAAGGATGAGGCATTGAAAATCGGTTCGGTTCTGATCCTCGCGCTTCTCGCGTCCGCCGCGGCGCCGGCGAACGCACGCGACCTGCTCGTGTCCGATCCCGCGCAGTTCCGCGCGGCGGTCAAGGCGGCGAAACCCGGCGACGCCATCCTGCTTGCCGACGGCGAATGGCGCGATTTCCAGGCGCTGTTCGTCGGCACCGGTACCGCGACGAAGCCGATCACCCTCGCGGCGCAAACCAAGGGCAAGGGCGGTCTCCCCGGGCAGTCGAACCTGCGACTGGCGGGGCGCCGCCTCGTCGTGTCGGGCCTCGTCTTCAAGGACGGCGCGAGCCCGACCGCCGAGGTCATCTCCTTCCGGCGCAATTCGTCCGACCTGGCGCGCGATTCGCGTGTCACCGAGGTGGTGATCGACGGCTTCAGCAAGGCCGACCGCCGCGCAGAAGATATTTGGGTCGCGCTCTACGGGACCGGGAACCGCGTCGATCATTCGCATTTCGAGGGCAAGACAAACAGCGGTGTTACCCTCGCGGTCATCCGCAAGGCGGGCGATCCGCTCGATAACCGGCACCGCATCGATCATAATTATTTCGGACCGCGCCCGCCGCTAGGATCGAATGGAGGCGAGACGATCCGCATCGGGACGAGCGAGGAATCGCTGTCGGACAGTCACACGCTCGTCGAGCGCAACATCTTCGATCGCTGCAGCGGCGAGGTCGAGATCGTTTCGGTCAAATCGGGTGGCAATATCATTCGCGAGAATCTTGTGCTCGCCTCGCAGGGCGCTTTCGTGCTGCGGCACGGCAACGGCAATATTGTCGAACGCAATATCTTCTTCGGCCAGGGGGTTCCCGACACCGGCGGCGTGCGCGTGATCAATCGCGATCAGATCGTGCGCGACAATTATCTGGAGGGGCTTGCGGGCACCTCGTTCAAGAGCGCGATCAGTGTGATGAACGGCGTCCCCAATTCGGTGATCAATCGCTATCATCAGGTCGCCAATGCGCGGATCGAGGGCAACAGCATCATCGACGCCGCGCGCATCACCTTCGCCGCCGGTGCCGATGCCGAACGCTCGGCCCCGCCCGTCGACAGCCGGTTCGATCGCAACCTGATCGTCGGGGCTAAGGGACAGGACCCCTTCCGGGCGGAAGGCGCAATCGACGGCATTGCGTTCGCCGACAATGTCGAGGCGCGCGTGGCGACGCCGCTGCTTGGCGCAGGGGTCGAGCAGCGCGAGGTCGCGCTCGAACGCGGCGCGAACGGCCTGCTGTATCCGACCGACCCGGCGCTCGCCGCTATTGGCGCACCGCGCGATCTTCGTCCGGTGACGCGCGACGAAGTGGGTGCCAGCTGGTATCGAAGCACAGCGCCCGAAGCGGCGTTCGGCGCTGGCGTCACGCGCCGCGTTGCCGCGGGCGCGTCGCTCGCCGCGGCGGTCGCAGGCGCGCAGCCCGGCGACACGCTGACACTTGCGACTGGCACCTATGATATTCCAGCGCCGCTGACGGTGCGCCACCGGCTGACCATCGCCGGCGCCAAAGACGCAAAGCCCGTGCTCCACATCGTCTCGCAGCTTGCGCGGATCGTCGGCGGCGGTGGTTTGCGGGTAGAAAATCTGGCGATCGACGCGCACGCCGCCGAAGGCGCCGGGCCGTTGATCGCGATCGAAGCGGGCGCTGCCCCCAATTATACGGTCGCCCTCGACGGCGTGTCAGTGCGGGGACCGGCCAAGGGGCGCCTCACCGGGGTCGCGATGGCGCCGGGAACCTTCGCTGACGACATCATCATTGCGAACAGCAGCTTCGCCGACATGGGTGTCATTATCGACGGGACCGGCGAACAGGAGCCGAAAGGCTGGTATCCGATGGAGCGGCTGACGATCGCGGACAGCAGCTTTGCCGGCGTCGGCATGATTGCCGATCTGCTGCGCAAGGGGACGGACGAGAGCACCTTCGGTCCGTGGTTTGCGATGACCGGGTCGAATGTGGTCGACAGCGGCACTGACGGCGTGGCGCTGCGCATTTCGGGTGCGCAGCATGTCCGTATTACGGCCAATGCGTTCGTGAAATCGGGCGCGATTGCGATCATTCATTCGGTGGGCGCGCCCGACACACGGATCAGCGGCAACAGCTTTGCCGCCACCCCGGCGCCGCGGGTCGAAGAACTGGTCTATAAAGGCCCGCTGCGCGCAGATCTGTCGAACAATGCCATGGAGGCGCGGCCATGATGCGATCCCTTGCGCTTCTGCTCGCCGCTGCCATGCCTGCCGCGGCTGCCGTCGCCGCGCCGCCGCCTACCGCAGAGCACACCCGATCCTATGCGCCCTTGTTCGCGGCCGAAGTCGAAGCGGCGAAACGCGATGTCGAGGCCTCGATCCGGGCAGGGATCAATGTGCCCGTGCCGAAGGATCCGGGCGGCGGCTTCACCCACGAACAGCATAAGCGCAATTACCGGATCATCTTCGAGGGCGGTCAGCTCTACCGGCTTACGGGCGACGTCCGCTACCGCGACCATGTCCGCGACCTGCTCCTCGCCTATGCGAAGCTTTATCCGACGCTCGGGCCGCACCCGGCGGCTGCGAACCAGGCGGCCGGCCGGCTGTTCTGGCAGAGCCTCAACGACAGCGTCTTCCTCGTCAATGCGGTGCAGGGCTATGCGCAGATCCGCGATGCGCTGACCCCCGCCGAGCGCGCGCGCATCGACGATGGCGCGATCCGTCCGATGGCGAAATTCCTGTCCGACGGGTCGCCTGAGGTGATCGGCCGGATCCATAATCATGCGACCTGGGCCTGCGCCGGCGTCGGGCTTGCGGGCTATTTGCTGGGCGACCGTGATCTGGTCGACAAGGCTTTGCTGGGGCTCGACAAGAGCGGCAAGACGGGCTTCCTGCGCCAGCTCGACCTGCTCTTCTCGCCGGACGGCTATTACGCCGAAGGCCCCTATTATCAGCGCTATGCCTTGATGCCCTTCGTGGTCTTCGCTGCCGCGATCGACGCCAACGAACCGCAGCGCAAGATCTTCGACTATCGCGGGGGCATCGTCCTGAAAGCCGTGCGAACCGCCATCGACGTCACCCACGACGGCTATTTCCTTCCGATCAACGATGCGATGCCCGACAAGAGCTTGCGCACCGATGAGCTCTATCAGGCGGTTGCAATAGCCTATGCCGCGACGCGCGATCCCGTCTTTCTGTCGATCGCCGAGCGGCAGGGACATACGGTGCTGACACCCGCGGGCGAAGCGCTGGCGGCGGACGTTGCGGCAGGCAAGGCCAAGCCGTGGCCCTTTGCCTCGCGGCTGCTGTCGGACGGGCCCGACGGCAAGGGCGGGGCGCTTGTCCTGCTGCGCGATCGGCCGACGGCGACCGGCCCGCTGCTCGTCGTCAAAAATACCGTGCAGGGCATGGGGCACGGACATTTCGACCGCCTGAACTGGCTCTATTATGACGAGACCGGCGCGGTCGTCACCGATTATGGCGCGGCGCGCTTCCTGAATGTCGAGGCGAAGCGCGGCGGACGTTACCTCCCCGAAAACGACAGCTGGGCGAGTGCGACGGTGGCGCACAATACGCTCGTCGTCGACGAACAAAGCCATTTTGCGGGCGACTGGAAGGTGGGAGAGAAAGTTCCCACCCAGCAGCTCGCGAGCCGCCTCGATGGTCCCACGCGCTATTCGATCGCGGCGATCGACGGCGCATACAAGGGTGTCGCGATCCGCCGCGCGCTGTTGCTGCTCGACATCGACGGGCTCGGCAATCCACTTATTCTCGATATCCTCCGTGGAACTGGCGGCGGCAGGCATCGCTATGACCTGCCGCTGCACTTTTCCGGACAGATTATCGACAGCGATATCGTTTTCGATCGCAAGCTGGCCGAGCGGCCGGTGCTGGGCACCGCAAACGGCTACCAGCATCTGTGGGTCGATGGCGTGGGCAGCGCGGCGGACAAGGC